>DATFMC010000084.1:0-7300 GCA_035267105.1 Geopsychrobacteraceae bacterium | reverse complement strand
TGCGGGAAACTCTTCTCGCAGATCGATGCGAACTGAAACATAGGTTTTGTCGTCACGCAGATCAATGTTGTAACGCGGTCGGTACTGCTTGATCAGGGTATTTTCAAGCAGCAGCGCTTCTTTTTCAGTATCAGTGACAATCGTCTCAATCCGCTCGACCTTTTTCATCAGCAGCGGGATTTGCGCGCGGCCATCCCCTCCCTCGGAGAAATAACTCCGCAGGCGACTCCTAAGGTTCTTGGCTTTGCCAACATAGAGCACAGAATCTTCCACGCCGTGCATAAGATAGACGCCTGGCGCGGTCGGGTATTTTTTCAGATCGATGTCGAGCATAGAAGCAGGATAAAGGAAAATCATTCAGGACGGAAGGTTTTCAGAAAATGTCTTCATCTGACCAAAAATCGACCCCGTTTTCTACTGGTGATTCCTTATCAGATCGGTATAATAAAATTTTTCGACATGCTCCCCCCTGCTGGAAGGTTTGTTCATGAATCCGTTCTGGAGCAATATTTTTCGTTCGTCGGGTTACGAGGACAGTCTCGCTTATTTTCTCGGCACCATCCCTATCTTTGATGCTCTGAAAAAGAAGGATCTCAGGCTCCTTGAGAGCATGGTTCACGTCCGCAACTATCAGCCGGATGAAACAGTTTTTCACGAGGGGGATATCGGGTCGGGGATGTACTGCATCCGCTCCGGGCAGGTATTGATCTACCTTCTTGATGAGAACGGACGCGAAATCGAACAGGCGCTACTCGGTCCGGGGGACTTTTTCGGCGAAGTTGCACTGACCGCACAAAAACCGCGCATTGCCACAGCTCGCACCTTGGAAACGACTGTGCTGATCGGCCTGTTCCGGGCCGACATTCTCGAGGCCGTAAATAAATATCCGGCGACAACTTCTAAAATATTGCTGGGCCTGACCCGCTGCATCAGTGACCGATTGCAGTACGCGTCACTGAAACTTCAGCACCAGGGCAAAAGCTCTTATCACACCGAAAAGGATCAATAGCATGCCTGACCACAGCGGTTTCAGTCGTGCCCAGCTCCTGTTGCTCTACCTGGTCCTGACCACATCGATAGCATCCGGAATCGCTATCTTCTCGTCAGCAACGACCATTACGGACATGCTGAAAACAGCCACGAGTGGACTGTTTCTTCCAATCCTGCTGTCGCTGATCGTGACATTTCTTCTCGATCCCGCGGTTCAGTTTCTGGAGCGAGAAAGAATCAGCAGAACAACCAGCATCTTCATCATCTACTTTCTCCTCCTCTGCGGCTGCGCGTTTCTACTGATACTGATCGGACCTCCGGACTGGAAAGGGATGTTTTTTGCCCTGAAAGCCGATTTTCCTCGCTACCTTTCACGCGCCAATGAGTATCTCAACAACCTGCTTGTCGGTCTGGAGGGCCATTTCCCCTTTATTGCAAACTACAACATTCCAGAAAAGATCAGCACTTCAGCACAGCAGTTTTTAGGACTGATCCTGAAAGAAACTCCGAAATCCGCCATGCGTATTGGCAGCCTGTTCCTGCTGGTTCCACTCTTCTCATTCTTCTTTTTAAGGGACAGCAAACGAATCGCGCGAAACCTGATTGCCCTGACTCCAAACCGCTACTTTGAGATGGTGCTCGATCTTTACGATCATGTCAGCTGGCAACTGGCCCACTTTATTCGGGGCCGCATCCTGGAAGCACTGATCATCGGCACTGTCGTCTATCTGGGACTGTCTTTAACTGACATTCGTTACGCACCGATTCTGGCGATTATTGCCGGAATCACCAACCTGCTCCCCTATGTCGGCCCCCTGATCGGTATGGTTCCCGGCATCATTATTGCCCTGGTCGATCTTGGCGTCGGGGGGCAGTTCTGGTGGATCGTCTGTGTCTACCTGCTGATTGCACAGATCATCCTCGACAACTTCATCCTGATCCCGATTCTGATCTCACGCGTTTCCAATCTGCATCCCCTGTGGGTTATTCTGGCGATTGTTATGGGCGGCAAACTGTACGGCGTGATCGGCATGATTATCGGGGTACCGATCGCCAGCAGTATCAAAATTGCCATACTCGAAATCCGCCAGTACCGCCGCACCTTTTACCGAAGCCAGCGGGCTATAATCCCCAGGAGCGACTGAGAGTTCCAGAACAACAGATTAAAACGGCTTCGAGAAAATGCTGCCCCCCCACCCTGGATCAACAAATAAAAGAAGGACGGGGTTGCTCAACCCACTATATCTCAAGCGAATTCCTTCCTGAAATAACATCTTAAACCACTGTTTCAAATAGCTATAAAAAGATCTGGAGATGTGTTAGATTCTGCATACTGTATACCAGATGAACCATATTTTCCCATTTGCGGCATTATGAACCATTACTTTTTAAAATGGATAAGCAACCTCAAGATTCGCTGGAAAATGATGGTGGTGGTGCTGCCGCTGGTCGTCGTTCCGATCTTTCTGCTAGGCGGACTGATCGGCTATGTCGCAACGGAGCAATCGTATCAGGGTCTGACAGCAGCCAGTAAAACAGATCTGGACCATATGGCCGACTTCACCCTCGACCTGCTTGATGGTCACTACCGGCAATACGAAGTCTATCGGGAAGACAAAAAGAAGTTGGTGCGCGAAGAGATGGCCGCGTTAGTGAATCTGGCCTATCAACTCGTCGAAGAGGAACAACGTCAACAACAAGCGGGCCTGTATGATTTACGTGCGGCACAACAGGCTGCCAGCAGGGCACTTAAAAGTGTCAATATCGGAGGAAGTGGCTATCTTTATGCCATGGACAACCAGGGACTACTGACTGCTCATCTGGCTCGTGAAGGAGAGAACATAGCCAATGAACAGGACGAAGAGGGTCATTTTTTCATCCACGATATGCTCAGCAAGGCAATTATCTCCGATCCGCAAGAGGTTCTTTTCAGCGTCTACCCCTGGAGCAACAAAATCCTCGGTGACAACAGGCCCAGGCAAAAGATCGTTGCTTACCGCTACTTTCCGGAATGGAACTGGATCATAGCTGCCGGAGGCTATCTGGATGAAACCTATGAGGATTTCTCGTTTGAGCAGTCCTCTTTCGCAGCCCTGAAAGAGCAGATTAAAAGCAAAAAGGTTGGCCAGACAGGTTACATCTACAGTATGAACAGCTCAGGCCTTCTGACAATCCATCCGAATGCGGAAGGGAGAAATATCCTTGATTCGCGCGACTCCGATGGTCGTGCCTTTATCGCAGAAATGTGTGAGAAGAAAAACGGCTGGATTCGTTACCCGTGGAGGAACGAAGGCGAACGCAAAGCGCGCATGAAGATTGTCCGTTATCGCTACTTTGAACCCTGGGACTGGATTGTTGCCATCGGAAGTTATGAAGATGAATTTTACGGCCCGGCCAACCGGATCAAGTGGCGTATTATCTCTCAAGTTCTGATTCTCCCCCTGGTCATCGGCCTGCTTGCTGCGATTATGGTCTATCTGGCCTCCAAGGTTTTGACCGATCCGATCCATAGAATGATAGCGGTTATCCGGCGGGTCAAGCAGGGCAAACTTGACGAACAGATGCCGGTCGACAGCCAGGATGAACTGGGAGAACTGGCCACCACCTTCAACCGCATGACCCGGATGTTACGCCGCAACAAAGAGATGGAGGAGGCATTGGCTCAACAGGGTAAGATGGCTTCGCTTGGCGTTCTCTCCTCCGGGGTCGCTCATGAGATCAACAACCCCCTGGGTGTCATTCTCGGCTACGCCGGCTATCTGGAAAAAAAGATTGCCGAGGACGATCCCAATTTTCGCTTTATTCATGAAATCAAACGGGAGAGCAAACGTTGCAAGAAAATCGTTCAGGACCTGTTAAGTTATGCCCGCACCCCGAAACCGGTGCTGGAAAACATTGACCTCAATCGCTTGCTGGGGCAGATCATCGACTTTGCCACCAACCACACCGATCTCCACGGCGTACGGATTGTTCGCAATCTGGACTATGAGCTGCCGATGATTCCGGCCGATGGAGATCAACTGCGACAAGTGGCAATTAACCTGATCCTCAATGCCGGAGCTGCCATGCCGGATGGGGGAAATATTGATGTCAACACCTCTCTCGATGAGGGAAAGTGGGCAAGAATCGAGTTCTGTGACACCGGTGGTGGTATCAGTGATGAGAATCTTGAGAAAATTTTTGAGCCGTTTTTTACCACTCGAGCACGGGGAACAGGGCTGGGACTGGCGATTACCAAGCAGATTATCGATCAACATCAGGGCGATATCTTTATCGATTCGGTTGTTGGGCAAGGGACCACGGTTATTGTCCGCTTGCCACTGGAACGTGAAGAATATTAAAAGAGGAAACCCATGGCCGCAAAAAAGATTTTGATTATCGATAATGAAGAAGGCCTGTGCCACATGATGGAAGCGGTCCTGATGGATGACGGTCATGCGGTGCGCTCCTTTACCGATCCGCTGGCCGCAGTAGAGGCTTTTCGTCCCGACACCTGGGACCTGGTAATCAGTGATATCAAAATGCCTGGCATTGATGGTCTGGAAGTTCTGCAGCGAATCAAGGACATCGAAGCAAAAGTTCCGGTGATCATGATCACTGCCTTTGCCACTGTTGAAATGTCGATTCAGGCCCTTCGTCACGGTGCCTACGACATGCTGACCAAACCCTTTGAACCGGATGAACTGTTATTCAGAGTCCGCAACGCCCTCGACCACAATCAACTCCTCAGTGAAAATAAAATCCTGCGCCAGGAGCTGGCCAGTAAGTTCAACTTCGACAATATCATCGGCGCTTCCAGCAGCCTGCAGAAATTATTAGGGAAAGTGGAGAAGGTTGCTGTTCGAGACACCTCGGTTCTGATTACCGGTGAATCCGGAACCGGAAAAGAGTTGATCGCGCAGGCGATACATTACAACTCACCTCGCAGTGAAGGCCGCTTCATTGCTATCAATTGCGGCGCTATCCCTGAATCTGTTCTGGAGAGTGAGCTGTTCGGACACAAAAAAGGGGCATTTACTGGCGCGACAACAGATCGTGAAGGACTGTTGAAAGCCGCCGATGGCGGCACTCTGTTTCTGGATGAAATCGGCAATCTCCCTCTCTACGTCCAGAAGACCCTGCTCCGCTTTCTGCAAGAACGTGAATTTATGCGCGTCGGCGAAACCGACCCGACCCAGGTGGATGTTCGCCTGATCTCGGCAACCAACTCCGATCTGGCAGATGAGGTCGAGAAGGGAACCTTTCGCGAAGACTTCTACTACCGACTCAACGTCATTAATCTGCACATGCCGCCTCTGCGCGAACGACGCGCTGACATTTCTCTGCTGGCTGCTCATTTCATTGCAGACCAGAATAAAGAGTTTTCAACCAACGTCAAAGGGCTCAGCTCCGAGGCTCTGCAAGCCGTCAGCGAGTACTCCTGGCCGGGAAATATCCGTCAGCTGAAAAATGTCATAGAAGCCTGCATGACCATAGAAACAGAAGACCGAATCAGCATTGAAACACTGTCTCAATTTATTGAAATTAAAGGGACCGGCCCAACTGAAGCAGACTACAACGATGCGCTGGCCCGCTTTGAAGTCGATTACCTGCAACAGCTGATTCGGAATGCCGGTGGCAACATAGAAGAGGCTGCGCAGAAAGCCGGAATGAATATGGCCACCATCTACCGGAAGATGAAAAAACACGGGTTAAAGAAGGAAGATGTCATCTGAGCTGTCCTGCATTTGCAAAAAGGCAGAGTCCCTTTTTGCAGAATTGCAACCCTTGAATCACCACCGGTCGACCCGCCCATAAACAGCTGTTATAAAACAGCTTTCGCCACCAAACCAATGACCGCCCAGTTGCCAGAAACGTTCATTCAACATGAGTCTTTGCACGATTGCAAAACCAGAGAGAAACCACTATCCCCAGAACAGCCGGAATATCTTTATAACTACCTGAAAATAAAGCACAATAGAAACTGGTAACAATTTCGGCACAGGGCTTGTATAGTATTCTGATTAAGTAGCACCTCTCTCGGGGGAAGGCAGGCTCGTTCCTGTCTTGTCCCCCATTTTTTACTTCCTGGAGGCTTCAATGAAACAGATCCTCCCTGCAAATCGGTCTCTCTCCTGCGCTCTTCCGCCACTCGGCTTGCTGGCCTTTGCCTTTTCAATCATGCTCTACCCACTGGTCCGCGCCGGCATGCTCCCGATATCCCCGTCACTGCTCGGCTTGATCCTGATTCTCGCGGGAGCCACACAAGTCAGCGCCGGACTCAAGGCGCGACAACAAGGCAATCATGGCGGCTCGGGAACCTTCATCCCCCTGGGCCTCTTCTGGCTGTCGCTGTTGGGGGTTTATATTTTCCCGGCACTTGGCCTGGGTGTCCAGCCTTCTGCCGTCGCCATGACCTCCTATCTGACCATGTGGGGGATATTCGCCGCTATTCTCTATCTGGGAAGTTTTCGTCAAAGCAAAGTGATACAGCTCCTGTTCGGGGCGATGATGATCTGTCTGCTTTCCCTTGGGCTGGCAGAGCTCCGTGGTAATACGGCATTTTTATATGCTGCTGCCGTTGCTGGACCTGTCAGCGGGCTGGCTGCCCTCTATTCAGGATTAGCTCAAGTCCTTAACGCCAGGATGCAGCGCACCATCATGCCACTGGGAAGCTGGCAAACGAACCTGGACAGAGACTATGACAAACAAGTCTCCTCTTGACAGTCGCGGCTCAAACAGGCTTCAATATCTCTATCCTGTTTTTCGAATCAGGTAAGGGAGGCAGATGTGAATGCTAACTTAGGCAACCAGATGACCCTGCTTGGCCTCGCCGCCATGGTCTTCTACGCCACATTGCTGGCAACCGGCACCGTCGGTACTGACGTCATGCCGCAGTTTATTGCATCCGCTCTGGTCTTCCTCTCATCGGGCCGACTAATGCGTAAACCGGCCCGGCAAAAAACGGAAGATGAAGAATCGCAGCAGGAAAAGAAGCCGATCGACTGGGACAAACTGACCCCGGTGCTCAATTGGGGCATGTCGATGCTGATTATCGGTGCCATGGCAATCTGGATAATGAAACCGGCAGATGTCACATTTGTTGATGCCCTGCTGTCATTGATCCCTCAAGAAAAAACCTACACCTGGGTCGGCGGGCTTGCTCCCTGATAACCCCTGACCCTTACCCTCTCCTTCGATACGAACCTGCCAGTCAGATCGCGTTAATCGATCAATAGGTTATCTCCTTCGGCATCAGAACACATTAAAGCCGATCGGCTGAATTCGCTCACCAAAGACGTCGCGTACAGCAGTATAGCAACCATGGGGC
>DATFMC010000083.1:0-11452 GCA_035267105.1 Geopsychrobacteraceae bacterium | reverse complement strand
CCCAATCTGGTGAGCGATCTCGGCCTTGATCCAGCCAACCTCGGCCTTCTGACTTCGGCCTATTTTCTCAGTTTTGCCGCATTTCAATTACCCTTAGGCCTGCTGCTGGATCGTTTCGGCCCACGCCGGGTTGAAGCTGTTCTGCTGCTGTTTGCCGCTTTTGGTGCGCTCCTGTTCGGTCAGGCTGAAACCCTGGGTGGCCTGCTGCTGGGCCGGGCCTTTATCGGGCTGGGTGTTTCTGCCTGTCTGATGGCTGCTTTCAAGGCGTTCGTGATCTGGTTTCCAGCAGAGCGTTTGCCGCTGGCTAACGGGGTGCAGATGGTCTCCGGCGGGCTGGGTGCCTTGATGGCGACGGTTCCGGTAGAGATGGCGCTCCGGGTCACCGACTGGCGGATGGTTTTTACCAGCCTCGGCGTTCTGACACTGTTAGCGGCCGTAGCAGTCTTTTTCGTTGTCCCGGAAAAAGAGGGATCCCAGAGCAGTGAACGCATGGGGGAACAGCTGCGTGGCATGCTCAAAATCTTCAGCAGTCGCTTCTTCTGGAGGTTGGCCCCCTGGGCGGTGTTGTCACAAGCCGCACATCTGGCGATCCTCGGACTCTGGTCCGGCCCCTGGTTAAGGGATGTGGCAGGATTTAATCGGGAGGGTGTCGCAAATACCCTGTTTCTCATCGCTCTGGCGATGATCATCGGTTATTTCTCCTTCGGTGCGCTGGCAGGACGACTTGGGCGACGTGGCATCCGTCCCATGACCGTTGCCGCCTGTGGCATGTCGGCTTTTCTCCTTGTGCAGATGGCATTGCTGCTCGGTTGGCAAGCAGCCACGGTCCCATTGTGGATTCTGTTCAGCTGTTGCGGCACGGCCGGAATTCTCCCCTATGCAGCACTCTCTCAACATTTTCCTTCACATCTCTCCGGGCGAGCCAACACTGCCTTGAACCTGATGGTTTTTACGACGGCGTTTGCAACCCAATGGGGCGTGGGAGCGATCATCGGCCTTTGGCAGGAAACCGGAATCGGCGGTTATGCTCCAGAGGGCTACCGTGCCGCATTTGGAGCGATTCTGGTTCTGCAACTCCTCGCCGCCGGGTGGTTTCTGCTCGCCGGGCGACTCCCCTCTTGGCAAGAATCCCCGGTTGAGATCGATAAACCCTGATCCTCACCCTTTTTGCATATAGCTTGCTGATTTTTGGAAAACTTATCACTGGGTTGAGCCGAAATCGCCAAACACCCTGGCGCTATCAGCACTTTTGTCAACATCATGATCTGTTGATAGGTAACCAGATCAGTCATGTATTGATTTAGCGAATTTATTGTGTTGCGATTCTTTTATACTTGACCTAGACGCTTGACTTCATTATTTTGATATCCGTTTTCAAAATCATTTTCAAATGGAGCTAAGCCGATGAATCTATTTCGCCTCACCGCACTTCTACTTTTCCTCTTCTTGACATTTAACCTTGCAGGGCTGGCTTTTGCCGACGAGCTTGTCGTCTATTCGGCCCGCAAAGAGCATTTGATCAAACCGCTGTTCGATGCCTACACTAAAGAAACCGGCACCAAGGTCACCTATATAACTGACAAAGAAGGTCCTTTGCTGCAGCGACTTAAATCGGAAGGCAAGAACACCCGTGCAGACCTGCTGATCACCGTGGATGCGGGAAATCTTTGGCATGCTGCCAATGTTGATGTTCTGCAAGGGGTCGATTCGCAGGTGCTTGCCGCCAATATCCCGGCCAATCTGCGCGACCCAGATAATCGCTGGTTCGGACTGTCGTTGCGGGCCCGGACGATTGTTTACAGCACTGAGCGAGTCAAACCGGAGCAGTTGAGCAGCTATGCCGCCCTGGGCGAAGCAGACTGGGAAAACCGCCTGCTGCTTCGCACCTCGAAAAAAGTCTATAACCAATCGCTGGTGGCAATGCTGATTGCTGAATATGGTGAAGCGAAGGCCGAGCAGATTGTTTCCTCGTGGGTCGGCAATCTGGCAGCCCCTCCCTTTGCCAACGACACCTCACTGATGGAGGCGATTCTCGCCGGACAGGGGGATGTCGGAGTTGTTAACACCTACTACTTCGGCCGCCTGTTGAAGAAGAATCCAGAGCTTAAACTGGCCCTCTACTGGCCGAATCAGGAGAGTACCGGGGTGCATGTCAACGTTTCCGGGGCCGGTGTCACCAAGTACGCTAAAAACCCAGAGGGAGCCGTAAAATTTCTCGAATGGCTCTCTTCAGAGCAGGCGCAAAACCTTTTCGCTGATGCCAATATGGAATACCCGGTCAATCCCAAGGTTGACGCCCACGAATATGTCAAAAGCTGGGGAAGCTTCAAAGCAAGTGAAATGAACTTGGCTAAAGCGGGTGAACTGCAGTCGGACGCCATCAAACTGATGGACCGTGCCGGCTACCGCTAAGCCCGGCTCACTGAGTGTTGTCTTTCTCCCTAAATCGCACAGCAGCCTCATTACGAGGCTGCTGTCGTTTTCTACTGCATCCGAGCGGCTGGCAGCATCTGACCCTTGCTGTTGCGCTGCTGGTTCTGGCCCCGCTGACGGTCCTTCTGCTGTCCTGGTCTGAACCGGCGTGGGAGATATGGCAACATCTGCGTCAGACCCTGCTGAGCCAATTGCTGATCAACACCTTTAAGCTGGTGTTCGGCGTGACCGCAGGCACTCTGCTGCTCGGGGTCAGCCTGGCTTGGCTGTCCGGAGCCTGTGAATTCCCCGGCCGCAAGTACTTTTCCTGGCTGTTATTGCTGCCGCTGGCGATGCCGACTTACGTGCTGGCTTTTGTTTTTCTCGGCCTCTTCGATTTTTCCGGTCCGGTCCAGACCCAGTTAAGGGACTGGTTCGGCCGCGACCTCTGGTTTCCCAATATCCGCTCGGCCGCCGGGGTGGTCTTGGTGATGTCGCTGGCGCTCTACCCGTACGTCTATCTGTTGGCCAGAAATGCTTTCAGTACGCAAGGCAAACGGGCGCTGGAGGCTGCTGAAAGTCTGGGCTGCTCACCGACCGAGGGTTTCTTCCGAGTGGTTCTGCCGATGGCCCGTCCCTGGATCGCTGGTGGTGCGACACTGGTATTGATGGAGGCACTGGCCGATTTCGGGGCGGTTTCGATCTTCAATTTCGACACTTTCACCACTGCCATCTACAAAGCCTGGTTCGGTTTCTTCTCTCTGGCTGCAGCTGCGCAACTCTCAACCTTGCTGGTCGTGATAGTTTTTCTGCTGATTGTGCTGGAACAGAAACTTCGTAAGCGGATGCGTTTTACCCAGAGCCGGGTCGCCCCGCAAGCCGAACGGATTATTCTCGGACCGGCCAGAAAGTGGCTGGCAACCGGTTACTGTACCGGTGTGTTGCTGATCGCCTTCTTTCTTCCGGCCTTACAGTTGCTGCGCTGGAGCCTGGAGGTTTTCCATCAGGAATTCGACAGTCGTTACCTGGCTCTGCTCGGTCGCTCCCTGACCCTGGGCCTGAGTGCTGCTCTGCTGATTGCTGTGGTGGCCTTACTGCTCGCTTACGCTGGTCGCCGCCATCAGGACCGGTTGACCCACAGTCTGATTCGCATCTCCACCCTTGGTTATGCGCTACCCGGAACCGTTCTGGCGGTCGGAATCTTTATTCCACTGGCGGCTTTGGACAATTTCTTTATCGATTTCGCCCACGCTTATTTCAACCTCGCATTGCCGCAGTTGCTGCAGGGCACTGTACTGATTATGCTGCTTGCTTATCTGATCCGGTTTATGGCCGCCGGATATAAATCGATCGACAGCGCCATGCACCGGGTCACCAGTAACATCGATGAGGCCTCTCGATTGATGGGGCTGCGTGGAATTAAACTGCTGATCAAAGTGCATCTACCGATGCTGCGTGGTGGGATTTTCACTGCCTTGACGCTGATTTTTGTCGATGTGATGAAAGAGATGCCGATTACCTTGATGACCCGCCCTTTCGGTTGGGACACCTTGGCGGTAAAAATCTATGAACTGACTTCTGAAGGGGAGTGGGAGCGGGCGGCGTTGCCGGCCCTGACCCTGCTGCTCTCCGGTCTGTTGCCGATTGTCCTGCTGATGCGGGGTACGGAAAAAAACTAACATAGGACGATTATGAACGATACCGATCAGCCCATACTAGAACTGAAGCGGATCTCCCAGGCTTACGGTAAACAGCTGGTGGTCAAGGACTTGTCATTGACTCTGCAGCGCGGTGAGATCGGCTGTCTTCTGGGGGCCAGCGGCTGCGGCAAGACAACGGTTCTAAGAACCATTGCCGGGTTTGAGCCGCTCCTCGCAGGGGAAATCTACATCTCCGGTGGATCGGTCAGCAGTGCGGAATTTTCCCTGCCTCCGGCGAAACGAAAGATCGGCATGGTCTTTCAGGACTATGCCCTGTTTCCACATCTGAGCATTTTTGACAACGTCGCTTTCGGTTTGCGCGATCTCGACAAAACGGAGCAGTTACGGCGAGTCAATGACGCCCTGGAATTGGTTGGCCTATATCGTGAGCACAGTAAATACCCACATGAAATCTCCGGCGGCCAGCAGCAACGGGTCGCGCTGGCCCGTGCCCTGGCCCCACAACCAGAATTGCTGCTAATGGACGAGCCCTTTTCCAATCTGGACGTTGCGCTGCGGGAACGACTGTCGATGGAAGTGCGCGATATCCTTAAACGGTACGGCACCACCGCACTGTTCGTCACTCACAATCAGCATGAAGCCTTTGCTGTCGCCGACCGCATCGGGGTTATGCACAATGGCGAAATCCTGCAGTGGGATACGGCTCACCGACTATACCACCAGCCGGTGAGTACAAAAATTGCCGAGTTTGTTGGTGAGGGGTCTTTGATTAATGGAGTGGTGCAAGAAGAAAATCAGGTAGAAACCTGTCTCGGCAAGTTAACGGGGATTGTTAACCAACAGCTAGCTAAAAACACTGCGGTTCAAATACTGGTTCGCCCGGAAGATGTGGTGCACGATGATGACAGTCCGGTTAAAGCAAAAGTGTTACGCCGCAGTTTTCGGGGAGCCAACATCCTGTACCAACTCTTATTGGAGGGTGGTGAGCAAGTGCAGGCTTTGGTGCCAAGCCACTGCGACCATCAACCAGGGGAACTGATCGGCATCCAGCCCGACGTTCGGCATCTGGTTTTGTTCCCCTTCTAATAAACCATCTTCCATTGCAGCTGTCTGTAAACAATAATCTCGATGAAATGGAACGAATTCACATCTAAAAAACAGAAAAACGGCAGTATGTCTTTAACTTTTCACCATGAGCTGAATATCCGATAAATCAAGATTTTTCGGTTATCTATAAGCCCAACCTGAATTCATCAGGTTGGGCTTTCTCGCATTGTGTTCTGTCATTGGTACTTAGCTATTTCAGTAAATAGGGTCAAGTCCGCCGTTGGCTTTTTCTCTTAAGCCAGATATTGAAAACTCACAAGGCAGTTCGTCAAAAGCCAACAGGAGACTTGACCCCTTTTGTGAAGCTGTCGAGCATTTTCAGCGCAACATGGTAACGTTAACTCTATGGAACTTAAGAAAGGAGAGCTTGTCATGGCAGATATCGTTCACACTTCGCGGATCACCATCACCAGGGATCGCGGACCGATCCGCATCGCACAGATCGAGGGATTCAACGAGCCGGTCCATTACGGCGTTCACGGCGGAATCCAGAAGTTCTACAACGTCGAGCCGGTGGAGGAGCACGCGGCAACGCTCGATCATATCGTCGGCGCGGTGGCCGCCTGAATGATGGGAACCTACGCCAGCGTGCTGGCGACCAAAAAGATCAGGACCCACACCGATCTCTTCCGCGCCGATGTCGAAGGGGACATTGAGAACGTCGGCGGCGTGCTCAAGATCACGACAATCAGAGTTAAATATACGCTGAAAATATCAGAGAGTGAGACGGACGACGCCCGTTGGGCGCTGGAGAACTACATCGAGAAGTGTCCCGGTGCGATGAGTGTCACCGACTGTATCAACATCGACCATTCTCTGGATTTAATTGTGGAATGATTGTCGGAGATTGACGCAGAGTTAGACATTAATATGAACAGACCATAAGGCCCGTCTGAATTTTTGGACGGGTCTTTTTTGCATCCCTGAATTAAAGGGGTAAAATGTTAGTAAATATCCTGGGTGATGTAACTGTCTGAAAAAGAAAGGAGAAGTCCTATGTGCAAGGTCAGAGGAAAGAACAGGTTTCGATTAGGGTTTTTGGTCGCTGTTCTGTTGATGTTCTTGTCGGTGGGCAGTGTGTTTGGCGATGATCACATGGCTCATGAGAACTCACTCTATGATCGATTGGGCGGGTTGATGCCCATTTCAGTCGTGGTGAACGACTTTATCGACGTGATCGTTCCCGATCCCTTTATTAATCAGAACCCCGCGGTTGATGAGGCCAGACATCGCGTACCGGCAGCCTACCTCAAATATCAGGTTACGGCCATGGTCTGCCAGGTTACCGGCGGTCCCTGTCAATACACCGGCAGGAACATGTATGATTCGCATGTTCACCTGAACATCACCGAGGCGGAATGGGACAGGATGGTTGTGATCTTTAAGGATGTTCTGGCGAAACACCAGGTGCCGATGACCGAGCAGCAGGAATTGCTGGATATCATCGGTTCCACCAAGGCCGACATCGTGACGATGAAGTGAGAGGCAGAGCATACGGAGAAAACGGCCTTGGAAATTTCATCTGGGGCCGTTTTTCTGTTTGTCGCCAGCCTCAACGTTTGAAGCCGACCGATTGTCATGCTGCTTGACAAATTCCGGGGAAAAGTGACCTCTTTGGGTCTTACTGGAATGCAGTGGCGGCAATAATTTCACAATGCGGATAATCCGCTCACTCAACCCCGCAAATCTCCCCATCACATGTCATCCCGAAGGCCTTGGCAATATGCTCAGCCAGGGAATCAATTGCCAGATTGTTCTCCATCGTATTGCGATGCAGGAAAAACGAGGATTCCGGCAGGGATGGGAAACCCTCGCTCAGGGTCAGCGGACGCAAACCCTCAGGGATTACGCTCTGGCTCAGTGCCGTGATGGCCAGACCGGCCGAAACCGCAGCTAGAATGCCTAAAACACTCGGACTGGTGTAGGCAATGCGGTAGTCGATATCTGCATTTTCAAGCGCCTTGATCGCCCAGAGGCGGCAATGGCAGTCGTTGGGAAAGAGGGCCAGTGGAAGTGGCCTCTCTTCGTGTTGCAGGTGCTGGCTTGAGGTGACCCAGAGCGTCGGATCTCGCCGCAGGAGCAAGGCATTTTCGAGCACCGGTTCGGGAGAGGTGGTCATGGCCAGGTCGAGCTCCCCCTTTTTCATCAACGGAACCAGATGACTACTTGGCTCACAGGTCACCTTGACCTGCACCTGCGGATAGATGCGCGAAAAACCGGCGAGAATCTCGGGGAGAAAGCGCGTCGCATAATCATCCGGCAGCCCGATACGCACCCACCCCGACAGCTCAGGGCGTTTGAGAATCGAAACCGCTTCTTCGTTAAGCTTGAGGATACGGCGCGCGTAACCAACCAGAGTCTGGCCTTCCGAGGTCAGACGTGTGGCCTGGCGGTCGCGATTGATCAGTGGCTTGCCAACCAGTTCCTCCAGACGTTTAATCTGCATGCTGACCGCTGACTGAGTCCGGTGCACCTGTTCGGCGGCCTGGCTGAAGTTGCCACCGTCAGCGATGGCAAGAAAAGTGCGTAGCAGTTCAGTTGGCAGGTTGATTAGCATGACCAGCTCCTTTATCAATAATGTTGATACATAGTATAAAATCAATTCGTTTGATTGATCAATAGCTTTTCTCCATAGTGGAGCTACAACCCCAGGACGGAGGAAACGTTATGAATACCCAAAATTGTCTAGATCAACGCTGTGATTGTTCGGAACAACAATACGTAGAACAATTCAAATCATATGCAAAGAGGTTGATAGCATTCTTCCGGCGCAGGAATGAAATTGCGGCACAGATGCGTCAACTGAGAGAAATGGAAGATCATATGTTGAAGGATATCGGTCTTAGTCGTGCTGATGTATCGCGAATCACTGGTCGTCGCCGGTACTGGAAAAATCCGCGGAACCCGGAAGAAGAACTTGATCAGCGCTATCGCAGTAGCGATCATAGATAGATCAAATGGGGTCAAGCCCACTATTGACTTTTGACGAACTGCCTTGTGAGTTATCAATACAGGCTATAGAGGAAAAGCCAACGGCAGACTTGACCCCCTCTTTGGTCAAGAATGAAGCGGGGAGATAATCCTTCCCCCCTCCATTGACAAAGGCGCAAACAACTGGGTCAGATACGAACAAGGTCATAATGTGTTGCATTGGTGGTGCCGACAGTTTATTTTGGGCTTTTTTCCCCCTCAAGTAAGTGGGGGTATTGCTCAAGGTAGTAAGAGTTTGTGGCTGCTTATATATTCGGATGTTGATAAATTTAAAAATCTAACATCCTGAAGGCAGTTCACATTTTCGAAGTGTAGCAGTCAAAATCCGTAAAATCATTCCTCGGAGGGGTCAATGAAAAACGCATTTAAAGCAGTTAGCGTATTTTTTCTTCTTTACCTGATACTTCTCATTACTGGATGTGGTGACAATAACGAAAGCCCCCAGGATGTTCCGGAAAACCCACCTGACCTGTCACAGTTGTCGACTCTGCTTCTCACTCTTGCAACCCGTCCCAATATAACCGATCAAGCTGTTATCGATATACTGACTCCGGCCACGGAACAAGGTGCCGAGGTCTTTGTCGCCACACTCGATGACAGAATTAATCCTGAGCTGTTTCTCAACGCTCTCACCCCCATAATCAAGACGTACACAGCCGAGTATCAAAGCGCATCTTCGGGGCTTCCAGGCGCTGAGGACAAGGCACTGGCACTGAACCGTCTGTATGACGGCCTTCTGGACGCTGCCGATCAGGGAGGAATCTCATTTCAAGTCTTCGAAACAGCTCTTCTCAGTGCCTTCGCCTCACTTGAGGCAGCGCTGTCAGCACCTCTTTCGGAGGGCAGCATATCCGACCTTGATCATGAATTGGTTGATTTGCTATTGCTACATTCCATCAATGATCTGAACCAGCGTGGGTATTATAAATATCTTCCCAACTCTTTTGTCGCGTTGGATGCGAACCCTGCGTCCGTAGATCTGCTCCGTCAGATGATGAATGCTATTCCTGATCAGTTTATCCCTCTGTCGAAGAGCCTTGAAAAACTCCTTGCAGACCCGGCAAGCTTGTCTGACAGCACCACGTTTGTTCAGGGTCAGTTCAATGAGGAGGCAATACGGGACTTAACACTGATGAAATTAAACCTGGGGTTGTTTGTCTATCAGCCTGATATCACCCAGATCATCGAACGGATGGATACAATGGGTGGTGTCATGGCGGGCATGACTGCGGCGCGTTTATCCCAGGCTGGTTTTGCCAATTGGTTTTCTGACAGCTACGTCCTACTTTGGAATGAGTTTGCAGCGTATAACTGGGTACAGTCTGCTCGGCCGACCAGCTATCAACCAGACCTCACTTTGGCGGATGAACTTCAACAGCTTGGTCTTAGCGTACCAACCCCACCGGACTTTTCAATCCTCTCCGGACCCTATCTCGCGATGGCTCAGCTTATCTATGACCTTAACCTTTGTCGCCTGATATCGGATGCTGAATTTTACCTGGCTGCTGACGAGTACTTCACGATGCATAATCAGGTTCCAACGATGCAGATGCGCTTGGAGGTGCGTCAGGCGGACATGACCCGGCGGCAACAGGTTTTGGGACGCTTGATCGGCGCAACGGACGAGGAAAAGCAGGCTCTGGATTTGTTGTTAACTGCATTTTCCCGATAGCTATCATCTCTTTAGGTTGTGCTTAATGCACAGGTAGCCTTAGGGAACATCCGAAATATTTTTTCTTCTAACCTGAATAGGACCAAGATTCACCGGTTCGGGATGATATGAAAGTGAAAAAAGGTTAAAAAGCTGGGAATAGACGCCCCAAAACCGTTTCTATAGGCAGAGCGAGAACAATCGCTGGTCAATGGCACGGGAGACAGATAATCGCTCAGAAGAATAAGCACTGTCATGTCGGTAGGGCGCTCTGTTGGGAGGGTTTTTCTACGGCCTCGTTAATCCGTGTTCGCCGAAGCTATTTTGCTAATATTTGCGATAAGGCCATGACCAAACTAAAGAAGTTCTTCAGAGAGAATGCTCCCGTCCTATTTATCCTTTTCGGCGAAGGATGTGTGGTGCTGGCTTTACTGCTTAATGTTAATCCCGTAGATGGTGATATTGACCCGTTTTTTACTGCAAAAGGCCTGTTTCAACTTTTCCTATTTATTGTTACGGCGCTCTCTTTTTTCATAAGCTTCTTGATCCCTATTCCAATTGTCGGTTGGTTCTTAGCACAGGCTTTAATATTCGGTTTGCTGGGTCTTTTTGTTCGCGCGGTGTCGGGTAGTGCACCTAAAATCACCCCACCGAAATATGCTTCAGATGAAGACCCACATCCCGATTCATTGACTGCACACTGTACAAAGTGTCAGGCCTTCTATTTTAGAGAGGACTTACCTGAACCATATTGCAAAGAATGTGGTTATCCTATTGCGGGAGAATAAAGTGCCGGGCTAAACAATCCCACGAGCTGACATTTGACGCAGTTGTGGTTCGCGTTTAAAATCTGCAGGGCTGTATCTGCAAAGGTGTAGCTCCGATCCAACCCGTTGAGCATGTATAAAAACCTTCAAAGAATTCTTCCTTCCCCTCCAGAAGCTTGTTGACGAGCCTGATCTGTCATTCATAGAAATATCGGAAATCTCTTGCCAGAAACGAGTCAGCCTCAAAACTCTCTCAATCTTTGTTTTGGATTGTTTCAGGGACAGTTCAAGGTAGTCTGGAACCAGGCCAGCCAGTCGGTAATATCCCTGTCTTGTTCCTTTCAAGACCCTCTGCATTCTTCCCAACAATCACTCGCATGATAAGCTATGGGTAATATCAGCTGACTTTTTTGCGGGCGGCGATGAAAAAACTTTTTTCTGTAACAATTCTGTCTCTGTTGCTGTTCTTCATGCTGTTCTGTGCAGCATTCTGGCGCTTCCCGGATCAGATGCTGAACGGCTTGGTGCGTCCGCCGCTCGAATCCATTGCGGCTGGATTGCTGGATGCGGAAATTTATATCGATCGGCTGCACTGGACAGGAAGCGGGCTGGAGATAAATGCTTTGCAGCTCACCTCTCCCCAGATGAACGGCAGGGTGCCACAGATAACACTGAACTTCACCTGGGCTTCCTTGTGGGATCGACAATTCAATGAGGTTCTGATCAGCAGCCCACAGCTTGCCTTGACGCCATCCGCCGGACGGAAATCTGCACCTGGACAGCCCTTGCAACTTCCTACGCAGCTCCCGCTACAGATTGAGCGATTGCAGCTTAGCGACGGCCAGCTGACAATCAACAGTCCC
>DATFMC010000082.1:0-3671 GCA_035267105.1 Geopsychrobacteraceae bacterium | reverse complement strand
AAAAATAACATAATTTCCTATGGATGAAAGAGTATTTGAACGGATTAGGTATAAAAACAGGTAGGGTGTGAATTGAGTATTTCGCTCAACGGCACGGCACGCGCAATTCTACGTTGATAGTCTGAAATGGAAAACCGGGTTGAATGTGGAAACAGAAAAGCGCTACGAGCGTGAAAAATTTTCACACGTTTTGATTATTTAAATAAGATAACTGGCAATTAATTGTTGATGGGATCGCTTGGTTTTTATTTGCATAAATGCCTGTCTGTACCGGTTATGGTTTGTCGCTTAATTCTGGATTTCTATGCAGCTAACCTCGGTCGGGAGCATAAAAATTATTTTCAAAAAATACTGTGCACAATTTCTGTGGATAGCTTTGTGTAAAACTTTCTCCTTCCTATATCCCTTGCCGTCTCTGGCTTTCTGCTAAAAAAATAAGCAGTGCCTGGTCGTTGTCAGATTAGCTGAAATAAATGGATTAGCGCAGGAAATTGGCATTCAATTTGACGGCTTATAGTCTCTGTGTTATCAAATCCTTGTCCAACCTTTTGATTGTCATGCCCTGCTCGTTTGTCGGTATAATCTAAACTGAGGCGCCAGGTGTTGGCGTCTGACAGCTAGCTTTTTTCAAATGAAAAGTGAGGAGATATGCGGATTACTCCTGTAAGTGAGTTAACCAGTCGTTATCAGGCTCTTCAGCAACAGATGGGGTTGGCGGGGCTTGATGCTGCAGTGATTCTGCAAAACACTGACCTGTTCTATTTTGCTGGCACGATTCAACAGGGGGTTCTTTACATACCGGTCAGTGGTGAGCCGGTTTATCTGGTGCGCAAGGATTTCGGGCGCGCTCGGATGGAGTCAGGGTTGAAAGAGGTTGTGCCGCTTAAGAGCTTGCGTGACCTGACCGATATCCTGAGTGGTTATGGCTTGCCCGTCGCAAAGCGGATCGGTTTTGAGCTTGATGTCTTGCCGACCACTATGTTCTGGCGTTGGCAGAATATATTTACCGGCTGCGAACTGCTTGATGTGTCACCACAAATCCGCACTGTGCGGGCAATCAAGAGTGATTATGAAATCTCTATTATGAAAGACAGTGCACTTATGATGGATAAGGTCTTTCAGCACGCAAAAGAGGTCATTGCCGTTGGCAAAAACGACCTTGAGGTTATGGCCGAGCTTGAATGTTTTGCCCGGAAAGAAGGACATCAAGGTGTGACACGCTTTCGTGCCTTTAATGCAGAGCTCAGTTTTGGACATGTTTTTTCGGGAAGCGATGCAGCAGTCCCGGCGTATCTGGATGCTCCACTCGGTGGACTGGGTTTGAATCCTGCAGTGGGGCAGGGTAGCAGCTACAAGCGGATCGCTCGGGATGAGCCGATTATTATTGATCTGATTACTGCCTTTGACGGATATATGGTCGACCAAACACGGACCTTCGTCGTCGGCAAGCTTTCGGATGAGCTGATGCAGGCTTATTACGATATGTTGAAAGTCCAGGAAAAACTGTTCGAGATTGCCAAGCCGGGAGTCCTCTGGGGCGATATCTATCAGCAATGTTATGATCTGGCGGTTGATCTGGGTTATAAGGATCACTTCATGGGGTCATCGGGAGCGCAGGTCTCTTTTATAGGGCACGGAATCGGTCTGGAAATCGACGAATTTCCCTTTATTGCCCGTGGGTTCAAGGATCAGGAATTAAAAGAGAACATGACCTTCGCCTTTGAACCGAAGGCGGTTTATCCAGGAGTCGGCGTGGTGGGGGTCGAAAATACCTATCGGGTCGGCAGTGATGGTCTGAAGAGATTGACCTACACGCCTGAGGATGTTGTTGAGCTTTAGAATCGTCCGCCATTGAACCATTGCAGATGATCCGTTGTATTGAAATGTTTCAAACTCTCTGCGAGGTCTCGATACCGCCTGCTGGAATGTTACAGCAGGCGATTTTATATGGAATCGGATGTTTTTTTGTAGAAGTCGCAATCAGGACGCCTCACGGGACCAGTTGAAAATTTCTTCCAGGCTGAGAAAACTATCCCCGTTGCTGCGTACGTGATTCTCTATTGCGGCAAGTCTCTGGCAAATCACTTCTTCCGCCTGCTGGCGCAACAGGACGGCGGTCCTGGCCAGTTGTTCACGGTCGATCGGGAGCGTGTCCAGATCATGAGGTGCTCGTTCCAGTTCCAGCCTCTCCTTAAAGAAGGCTTGCAGGCGTTGAAAATGCTCTTCGCCAAAGTAGCAGGCCTCGGGGACCAGGGCTGAGAAGCTGCGCACGCCGATGACATCCTTGCCGATAGCCCGATAGGCGTCGAGCATCTCAGGTTCCATATCCAGGTAATTCTGCATCGGCATATACATCCTGTCGAGGTAGAGCAGAACCTTTTCGGTCTTCTTCAGATGCCCACCAATGATGACTGATGCGCCGACTTCACCTTTACGTGCGCCCTTGATCCAGGGTGCCCCGGTGATGCCAAAATCGTTGAGGACCGGGATCTGGAGCAGAATCGACAAGGTGTTGATCGCCAGGGCGAACCCGGCTGAGGGACCACCGACATTGTAGGAGGCTGAAAGTAGTTGGTGGTGGATGGTGTACCCTTCCATAAATTCACCGAGCAGACGAAACATGTTTCTGGATGGCACCAGTTCCTGAAGATAGTTTTCCACCAGGGTCAGTGCTTCTTTGGAACTCTGATTGGTCATTTGAACCGCCAGGTCGATCTCAGCGCTGCCCTGGGCTGTGGAGGAGACCGCACCGGTGACGACAATTTTTTCCGGGTACTGATGATAAATCAGAGACGACGCGATGGGGAGCAGAACCCCGCTGGTGTCATTGGCCCCGACCCCGACGACAAACCCGACCTGAGGCTCCTCCGAAAGTTCCGTTTCAAGGAACTCGTCGAGTTGTTGCTTCCCCTTGCGTAGTGGGCTGCCGACCAGTTGTTGACGCGCTGTCTGCAGGTGCCAGCGCGTGACCGGGAACGCGTCGCTCCCCTTCAGGTGTTGCAAACGGGTTATGACCTCGTCAAGGCGTGAAAGCAGGGCCTCCTCCCCCTGTCGGGCTTTTTTCAGCAACTGTGAATCGGGCGCGATTCCTTCCAGCAGACCGAGTAGAATTTTATAATTATAGCGGACGAAGCGGCTTTTGGTGCTACCGTCACTCCTGGAAACCTGCAGCAGCTTATCGATGACTTCCATCTCTGTCATTCTCAGGGAGCGAACTTTTTCGGCGAAGGCAGTAAAGTCGGAAGGAGTTTCACAGAGGGTGCGGGCAAGCAGGGTGATTTCTTCCAGGCTGAGTCCTTCCTGGAGGGGCAGGTTGGCCATGTTTTTGGCGACAATCTGCAGGCTGTCCTCGTCGCGCAAGTGACCGGTTACACTGAGAACCTTGAGCCGCTTGGAGCGAATCAGGGCGGGATCGAGAATATCGAGCCGGTTCGTCGTCAGCACGGTAAAGACCCGGTTCAGTGGTGACTCTCCATCGATGATCGAAAGAAACTTGTTGGTCACTTTGTCATAAGGGCTGCCACCCTGTGGCGAGCGTCGCGGTGCGACGGCATCACCCTCGTCAAAAAAGACCATCGATGGCGAGATCATTTTAGCGATATCATAAACCCGCTCCAGATTGGCGACCATCCCTTCCAGAGGACTGTTTGGTTCACTCAGGTCGGAGAGGT
>DATFMC010000081.1:0-50700 GCA_035267105.1 Geopsychrobacteraceae bacterium | reverse complement strand
AGCCAGCAGTTGCTTGACGGCATCCCGGCCATCATGAATCCCGGTGGCTGCAGCCAGATCGCAGGAGACCCGTCCTGCCAGCAGAGAAATCCAGCGGAGCGGAACGTGGATATCTGCAGAGGTGCTGTAAGGGTTCCCCCCCGCCAACTGTAAGGTATCGACGTCGATATCGAAATTATAAAAGCGATTGAAAAGCACCAGCGCGTCTGCGCCCTGCCAGGTGATCTCTTTTTCAGTTTCTCCCGGGCCACACCAGCCGACTGAAAATGCCGGTCCTGCGACCCGGTCGATGCCAAGTCGCTCCGCCAGATGAGCAAAATTCGAGATATAGGGTCCGACTTTCAGGGCAACCGGCAGATCGACCTGGGTCCGTACTGCATAAAGGATACTGCTATATCGATCTTCAACATCAGAGCCCGACAGTTCTGCCGCATGCGGCAGAAATCCGATATTGATTTCCAGGGCATCGGCACCTGCTGCAGCCAGGCGCTTGGCGTAGTCGGCCCAGCGTTGATCGGTAATGCAATTGATGCTGGCAATGATCGGCACATCAACAGTCTTTTTCGCGTCGCCCACCAGTTGAAGATATTCTCGCGGGCCGAGGGCCTCTCCATAGCCATGCAGGTATTCAAAAGACTCCGTGTGGCCGACACTATCAACGTGCCGGGTTAATTCATCCACCTCAGCGGCAATCTGTTCTTCGAACAAGGACTTCAGCACAATTGCACCAGCTCCCGCCTCGGCACACTTCTGCACTCCTCGCAAGGATTTCGTCAAACCACAGCTTGCGACAATCAGTGGATTTTTCAGATCCAGGCCCATGTAACTGGTTGAAAGGTCAATCATCGGCAGGCTCCTTTGGCTGTATGCAGGTCCAACTGGCAGATCGTCTGCAGTTCACAGAATTAAAAACTGCAGGAGCAGGATTCAGGGTTATCACGAGGCTATGCCTTGAACAGCATCTGTGCGGCCTCGAATATGGTTTCCGATAGAGTGGGGTGAGGGTGGATAGTGCTGCGCAAGTCTTCACTGGTGGCTGCCATCTCCAGGGCTAAAACGGCTTCTGCGATCAGTTCTCCTGCGCCGGGGCCGACCATGCCGACACCCAGCAGTCGGTCATTTTCGGGGTCGACGATAATCTTGGTGATTCCATCGTCGCGCCCCAGGGTCAGGGTGCGACCGTTGCTGCGCCAGGGGAGCTTGGCGGTTTTGACTTTGATCTTCTGGTTGCGGGCTTCGGTTTCGGTCAGCCCGCACCAGGAGATTTCAGGATCAGTAAAAACAACAGCCGGAATGGCGCGTGGATCGAAAACGGCCTTGCGTCCAACGGCAACTTCCGCCGCAACATGAGCCTCTCCGTAGGCTTTATGGGCCAGCATCGGTTCCCCGGACAGATCGCCGATAGCGAAAATATGTGGTTCGGCACTGCGCTGCTGACCATCAACCGCAACAAATCCCCGGTCGTCGATTTTGACCTCAGTTTTATCCAGTCCGAGATTTTCACTATTGGGTCGTCGACCGATAGCAATCAGCACTTTTTCGAAGCGTTTGTTGTTGCTTTCTCCTTTGTTGTTTTCAAAAGTGACGGCGACTCCGTTTTTCTGTTCTTTGATTTTAGAGACTTTGGTGTTGAGAAGAATGTCAGCGAACTTTTTTTCCAGGCGCCGTTTGAGCACTGAGACCAGATCACGGTCACAGCCCGGCAACAGCCCCGCTGTCATTTCAACCACTGAGACTTTGCTGCCCATGGCGGCATAAGCGGAACCGAGTTCAAGGCCGATGTAACCGCCACCGATTACCAGCAGGGTTTTGGGGATATCATCCAGATCAAGGGCACCGGTCGAATCAATAATCCGTTTGCCGGTCTGCACGCCCGGCAGCACCGATGGCCTGGAGCCGGTCGCGAGGATGACCTGATCAAACGCCAGTTCGCCTTGACTGCCGTCCTCTAATGTGACGTTCAGGCGGTGAGAATCCAGGAAACTGGCAGTGCCGCGCAAGCGGGTCAGCTTCAGTTTATCGGCTTTGCCGGACAGTCCGCCGGTCAGGGTTTCGATGACACTGTTTTTCCAGTTGCGGATTTTATCGATATCAAGCTGAGGCGCGCTGAAGCTGACGCCAATATCTTTCGCTTCATCGGCTTCCGAGACCAGCTTTGCCACGTGCAGCAGGGCTTTTGATGGGATGCAACCGCGATAGAGACAGACGCCACCCGGGTTGACCTCCGGATCGATCAGGGTGACCTCGAGCCCGAGCTCTGCGGCACGAAAAGCCGCACTGTAACCGCCGGGACCTGCGCCGATGATGACGAGTTGGGATTTATTGGGGAGTGTGTTCATAGCGATCCTTATGTTTGTATTCGAGATCAAGGTCAGGGTCGCGGGGTTGCGTCCCCGCACACCGCCTTCATTTCTTTGTGCACCCAAAGAAACGAAGCAAAGAAAGGTGCCCGACCTCCTTGCCCTTCGGGTTCCCTTCATTTCACAGTTAATTTGAGGACCGGCAAAAACTCGCTTCGCTCAAATATTCGCCGGTCTTTTTCTCAAATCATCTTCTCCATTCCGGCTGCGTCACACGGGGTGGAGAATCAAAATCTGCAATCTAGATTCACAACTCACCCTTGCTCTTCCTCCCCTTTGCTACCGCTGGAGCGGAGTAGATATTTGACGATTGAGCGAGGAGTGTCCGAAGCCCGCAGGGCAAGTTTTGCGAGCGCGTCAAATATCTGCGGAGCGGAAGGAACCTGACAGTTTCACCGTCAGGCGGTGGCATTGGGGTTGCTTTCTTTTGGTTCCGTTTTCTTTGTCAATACAAAGAAAATGAACACGGCTGGCGGGCCGGACCCCGCCGGTCTTGATTGTCAGATCTGCAAAGATCAAGATCGCGGGGTTGCGGCCCCGTACTCCGCCTTCATTTCTTTGTGCGCCCAAAGAAACGAAGCAAAGAAACGCGCCCGATCTCCTTGCCCTTCGGGTTCCCTTCACTCCAGTGCTTCAAGCTGCGCTCGCAAAACTCGGGCCTGTTTGCACAGTCGCTCAAACATTCCTCGCTTTACCACCTTGAATCCCTTCCTTTCCGGCTGCGTCACACGGGATGGTGGATCAAAACCTGAAACCTAGAGCCTCATGCCTGGCTCCTGGAACCTCAATCCTAACTCCTTTTTACCCTTTCATCACCAGATTCAAAGGATTCTCCAACGCCTGACAGATCCAGCGTAAAAAACGTGCCCCGGCGGCTCCGTCGATAACCCGATGGTCATAGGTCAGGCTGAGCGGCAGCATCAGCTTTGGTTCAAATTCGCTGCCGTTCCAGACCGGCTGGTTTTCCGCTTCGGAAACACCAAGGATCGCGACCTGTGGTGCGTAGACAATCGGGGTGAAGGAACTACCGCCGATCCCGCCCAGGTTGCTGATGGTGAAGGTTCCCCCTTCCAGTTCCGCAGGTTTGATTCGTCGTTCGCGGGTGCGTTCTGCAAGCTCATGCAGCTCGGTGGCGATTTTTTCCACTCCCTTGTCGTCTGCTTTCCGGATCACCGGGACCAAAAGACCGGCGGGCGTGTCGACTGCCACTCCGATATTGATGAAATGGTTGAGAATCAGTTCCCGACTGGCCAGATCGAGAGCGCTGTTGAAATGCGGGAAGGCGCGCAATGCCACGGCGCAGACCTTAACCAGGAAGGCGGTCATGGTCAGCTTGGTTTCTGGTGTTGCGGTGGTATTGAACTCTTTACGAAAGTTCTCGGTTTTTCCAATATAGGCTTTGTCATACTGGGTCACCATCGGGATAGTCGACCAGGCATAGCTCATGGCATCGGCGGTCAGTTCGCGCACCTTTGACAGCGGTTCGCGGCTGATTTCACCAAATCGACTGAAGTCGGGTAACGGTCGCTGGGCATGCAGTCCGGGAATTTCGGCAACGATCATCTCTCCGCTGGTGACCCGTTTCATGGTGCTGCGTACATATTTGCGAACATCATCAGCACTGATTCGGCCGGCCGGTCCGCTCCCCTGAACCTGATAGATATCGACGCCCAGCTCGCGGGCTAACCGTCGGACAGAGGGCGCCGCCGGCGCGACCCGGTCGTCACGACGGACGCTGGTCAGGTCAATTTGACGATCAGTGTCTTTTGTTACGTTTTCAACTTCCGGCTCCGATTCATCGGATGTTTCCCTCTCCGGTTCGTCCGGGACTTCGCTCTCCGGTTCGTCCGAAGTTTCACTCTCCGGTTCGTCCGAAGTTTCACTCTCCGGTTCGTCCGGGGCTTCGCTCTCCGGTTCGTCCGGGGCTTCGCTCTCCGGTTCGTCCGAGGCTTCGCTCTCCGATTCGATCAGAATGACCACTGCGCCGACATCGACCTGTGCTCCTTCTTCAACCAGAATTTCGCTGACCTTTCCACTGGTCGGACTGGGAATCTCTACGACCGACTTGTCAGTTTCCAGCTCAAGCAGTGTCTGGTCGGTCTCTACCTGATCGCCAACGGTGACAGCAATCGCCACCACTGTTCCAGTTGTGACCCCTTCAGCAACTTCGGGTATTCTGATCTCCTGTTTCATATCCGTCCTTTATCGTTTGACGATTCAAAAAGCAATATTATCAGTCTTGATGCGGGTTCAGTTTTTCAGCATCTATCTGTAGCGTTTTCAGCGCTTTGCCCAGGGTGTTCTTCGGCAGCTGGCCTGCTTCGACCTGCTGGCGCAACGCGGCCAGAACGATATAGCGTGCGTCAACCTCGAAGAAGTCGCGTAACCGGGTGCGGTCGTCGCTGCGTCCGAAGCCATCGGTACCGAGGCAGTGCAGCGGGCCGGGGAACCATTGGGCAACAATGGCTGGCAGCACCTTCATATAGTCGCTGGCGGCAACAAAGCTGCCCTGTTCCTTGTCGAGCAGACTGCGCAGATATGGAATCTTTTGCTTTTTGCCCGGATGCAGCAGGTTCCAGCGTTCGCATTCAACTGCATCGCTGTAAAGTTCCTTATAGCTGGTGACACTCCAGACATCGGCAGAGATTTTGTAGTCCTTTTCCAGCATCTGCTGCGCTTTGATGACTTCATTGAGAATCGCACCGCTGCCAAGCAGGTGGGCTTTCCCTTTGCTCTCATTGAGGGTCGATTTGCTGTAGCGGTACATCCCCTTAAGAATCCCCTCACGCACTTTTTTATGGCTTGGCTTCTGAGGCATTGGCGGCATCTGGTAGGTTTCATTCATGACCGTCAGATAGTAGATCAGGTCTTCCTGATGGCAGTACATCCTCGTCAGGCCCTCATGGACGATGACAGCCAGTTCATAAGCAAAGGCCGGATCGTAGGCCTTGACTTTGGTTGGAGTCAGCGCGAGGACATGGCTGTGGCCGTCCTGATGCTGCAGCCCCTCACCGGCCAGCGTGGTTCGGCCGGCGGTTGCGCCGACCAGAAACCCGCGTGCGCGACTGTCACAGGCTTGCCAGATCAGATCACCAACCCGCTGGAAACCGAACATCGAGTAGAAGGTGTAGAAGGGGATGGTCTGTACGCCATTATTTGAATGGGCCGTTCCTGCGGCGATAAAGCTGGCCATGGACCCCGCCTCGCTGAGTCCTTCTTCGAGGATCGCCCCATCCTTGCGCTCGTTGTAGTAGAGCAGACTTCCCTTGTCAACCGGTTCGTAAAGCTGACCGGTGTGGCTGTAGATGCCCGCCTGGCGGAACAGCGATTCCATGCCGAAGGTTCGTGCTTCATCGGGTACAATCGGTACGATCAACTTTCCAAATTCCGGATCGCGCAGCAGCTTGGCCAGCAGGTGAACGAAGGCCATGGTTGTTGCCAGTGGTCGGTCGCCAGATCCTTCGTAATACTCGCGCATGACCTCTTCAGTCTGGCAGGCTATCGGGTAGCTGGTATCCTGTCGTCTGGGCAGGGTCCCACCCAGTTCTTCCCGTCGTTGCTTCAGATAAACCATCTCCGGGCTGTCTGCGGCAGGTTTGTAGAAGGGGGTCTCGCTGATCTCCTTGTCGCTGACCGGGATATTAAAACGGGTGCGGAACGCTTTGAGTTCGGCCTCGTTCAGTTTCTTCTGTGCATGGGTGATGTTTTTTCCTTCGCCTGCCTCGCCGAGTCCGTACCCTTTGATGGTCTGAGCAAGAATTACCGTCGGCGATCCCTTGTGCTCGACGGCTCTTTTATAGGCCGCATAAACCTTGTCCGGATTGTGCCCGCCTCGGCTCATGCGCCCCAGCTGTTCATCTGTGTACCCCTTGACCAGTTCCTGCAGTTCCGGGTATTTGCCGAAAAAGTGCTCGCGTACGTAGGCCCCTTCCGCCAGGGTATAGCGTTGCATCTCGCCATCAAGAATTTCGTCCATTCTCTGTACCAGCTTTCCCGATTTGTCAGCTTCGAGAAGCCGGTCCCAGTCATCTCCCCAAATCACTTTGATGACATTCCATCCTGCGCCACGAAATGCCGCTTCGAGCTCCTGGATGATTTTCCCGTTGCCGCGCACCGGTCCGTCGAGTCGCTGCAGATTGCAGTTGACGACAAAGATCAGGTTATCCAGCTCCTCGCGTGCTGCCAGGGTGATCGCGCCGAGTGATTCGGGCTCATCCATCTCGCCATCGCCGAGCATTGCCCAGACCTTTCGACCGCTACCTTTCCGCAGCCCTCGGTCAACCAGATAATGGTTATAGCGTGCCTGATAGATGGCACTGAGAGAGGTCAGGCCCATCGATACGGTTGGGAATTCCCAGAAACTTTTCATCAGAAAGGGGTGCGGGTAGGAGGAAAGACCTCCTTTGTCGGGGCGCAGCTCGCGCCGGAACCCTGTCAGGTCCTCCTCATCCAGACGACCTTCGAGGAAGGCGCGAGAGTATACTCCCGGCGACGCATGTCCCTGGAAATAAACCATGTCCCCCAGAAAATCATCAGTTCGCCCGCGCCAGAAGTGGTTGAAGCCGATCTCCCAAAGGGTCGCTGCCGAGGCAAACGTCGATATGTGGCCGCCGATGCCCGGAGATTCTTCGTTCGCTCGCACTACCATCGCCATAGCGTTCCAGCGAATGATCGATTTGATTCTCCGCTCAATTTCTCGGTCGCCGGGGTAGACCGCTTGCTGGTTGCGCGGGATGGTGTTGATGTAGGGGGTATTTGCAGTGAAAGGGATACTGACTCCCTGTTCCTGTGCACGCACCTGAAGCAGGCGCAGCAGTTGCTGAACGCGATCAGCCCCGCCAGTCTGCAGTACATAATCGAGAGATTCGCGCCATTCGCTGTTTTCTATTTCCTCCTGGTTCTTATGATCAGGAGATTTCGGTTCTGTCATGAACTGTGACTCCTCTTGGTCAGCCTGAAATCAGCTTGCGAAAGTTTTCGTACGGTTGAAATCCCACCAGACTGCGATCGCCGTAGATCAGGGTCGGTACTGCGGTGACGCCAAGAGAATGTGCCCGTTCCCAGTCGGCATCCACGGCATCGGCATAACGCCGCTCGGCCATGACACGTTCGGCTTCAGTGGCATCCAGACCACTTTCGGCGGCGATTTCCGTCAGCACCGCGTTTTGGGCAATGTTTTTCCCTTCAGCAAAATAAGCGAGATAGGTTGCCTTCTGGAACTCATCACCCTGGCCCTGCTGTTCCGCCCATTTGCCAAGTTCTTGTGCCCGGCGGCTGTTATAGGTGTAGCTACGTTCGCCAAAAGGGAGGTCCAGGCTTGCCGCGACCTGGTTCAAGCGCTTCAGCATTGCAGGCACGTCAAGACGTCCGGCAAACATCTCGAACAGAGACATACCATCGTCCGGGGTTTCAGGATGCAAGGGAAAGGTCGTATAACGCACCTGCAGATCAAACTCCCGACAAAGCTGTGCGGTTCGTACCGAACCGAAATAGCACCAGGGTCAGACGTAATCGAAAAAGAGTTCCAATGGTTTCATATCGAAAGTTTAACATTGCCAGGAGGAAGGGCAACGTGAGGAGGCGGATAGAATTATTGTTCATGCTAATTTATTCACGCGGAGCATCGATTGAAAAAGCCAGAATACGACTGATCTCCGCCATGCTGAGCCCTGTTTGCTGTTGCCAGAGGTTATAAGTTCGCTGGATTTTGTGACGTGCCGCCTTACTTATTGAGGGTTTTTGGATGATCCCCGCCTCAATCAGGGCAAAGATTCCGTCACGTGAGAGAATGAAACCGTCCTTGCCGATGAAGCGCAAAAAATACTGACAGGTCATCCCACTCAGGCGTGAACCGTGTTTACCCAGGTAATCGAGCAGTCCGACGAAATCATCACCAGGCCAATCGGCAATGAAGCTGCCGAAACTGCCATGTTGTTTAGCGATCTCGTTGATCATTACCGCATTGTGGGGAACGGTAAGAATTTTTTGCCGATTGCGAACAATCCGCACATCCTGACAGAGATGGTCTTCCTCCTCTGGTGACATGAAGCTGCAGCGGCCGATATCAAAACCCCAAAAGGCATCTTCAAAACCAGGCCATTTGTTGTCGATCACCTTCCAGACAAAGCCAGCTTTAAAAATCGCCTTGGTGATTCCTGACAGGTAGCGGTCATCAGGGATATTCTTCAATTCAGCTGATGATTTAATCGTCGCCGGAAGGAGTTTCTTCAGTGCAGCCTCGCCTCCTTTCCGAGACACTGCGCGCTGATAGATTTTGTCAAATTCAGACATCTGGTGATTCTCCATCTTGTTCCATGATCGCAGAGCAGCCTTGTCAGCAGTTGATAATCAGAGTGTTCAGTACGTGATCAGCGTGGTCGCTTGGGTAGATCAAAGAATATCTGCTGGCTTCCTCCTCCGCCATCGGAAGAGTCCGTTCCGCTACCATCTTCCTGCGCTGTTCCTTTGTAGCCGAAAGCGATTGATGCTGCCTCGGTGGGAATGTTCAGGCTCTTGACAAAGGTCTGCTTCTCCTCCGGGTTGAACTCAAGTCTCCGGACGAGGTATGTGGTTTCCAGAACCTTCGACTCATCATCCAGAAAGAAGAGAAAAAGATCCAATGTCCTGATTCTGGAGGTGTTCAGTTCATAGTAGAGACCAAGGGTGGTTGTGCCGGAGATGTTCAGGATATTATCTGTTTTCTGGTACTGGTAGGTGAGGTCGATGTCAAACGTTTTCCAGGCCCCTTGCTGGGTTTCAAGTGTGGAGAGCGGTGCGATACTTTGATTCTCAACACGATAACCCCGGTAAAATGATTCCGTACTCTGGCAGCCTGCCAAGCCAAAGATGAACAGAAATAACAGCGGCAACATCCAGCCTGCTACGGTTTTAAGTGGAGCATACATTGAGAACTCCTTGAAGCACTATTCTGTTAATCACCGCCGGTGACGGAAGGTTCTCTCACTTCTGTCTTGAATTGTAGCAGGGTTTTCAGCTCTGTCTTACTGCAAGGGGAACCGACGCTGGAAAACTATCAGGATTATATGAAATCTCACATGTGAAGGGGGGGAGGAGAGGGAGTTGGCAGACGAAACAGTTACAGGTCATCCGCTGAAAATCAGATAGGCCCCCGCACCGATCATGACCGAACCGGCAGAGCGGTTGAGTGTTTTTGTGCCTTGTGGTGTTGCGAAATGACACCGAGCCGATGAGGCCCCGGAAGCGATCATCATCAGTCCAGACATCAGGGCAATCAGGGTCAGAATTGCTGCCAGCGCGATGTCGGCATGGGTTAGAATTGTCAGGTCCATAAAGGTCGGCAGAAAGGCGATGTAAAACAGAATCACTTTTGGGTTCGATGCAGAAATAAGAAAACCGTGCAGCAGCCTCAGGCTCGATTTTCGTCCACCTGTTTCCTCTGGCACCAGGCCTTGTGGAGTCGACCTGCGCCACATTTTTACGCCCAGATAGAGCAGGTAGACCGCACCAATAATCCGCACCAGCAGAAATGCTTCTCCCCAGTGTTCCGCCAGGGCGGACAGCCCGTAGCAGGCCAATATCATATAAGCGATGTCGCTGATGACCATGCCGAGGGCCAGTGGAAAGCAGGCTTTCGATCCCGACATCAAGGCACGGCCCACGATAGCAAAGACTCCTGGCCCGGGGGTGATGCCGAAAATAAATACAGCAATAAAGAAAGTGACAGCGCTTTCGAGTGACATATCTGATCCTTTGGCCTTCTTGTCTGACCTGTCGAGCAGTGTTCAACAGAAACGGGGCGAACCACCTGTTGATGGTGGCCACCCCGTTTTGCTGAATTTGGAGATGGTTTGAGATTTACAGTTCTTTGGGACGACAGACATTGGCCGCATCATGCACCTTTGCACCACAATTGGTGCAGGCATAACGCGGGTTCTCAAACATTTTGTCAATTTCAGGATTTCTTGCGCTGGCGGTTAATTGACAGACATGCAGGTCGCAATGTTCTTCAGGGTTGTCACAGGTATGTTCACTCATTTGACTTCTCCTTGTCGATGGAAATGGCTGACATTGTTCAGGAATAATTATACCCGTAAATCAGTTTAATATATAGACTGCGGACATTTTTATTGCTCGTTCTGTTGGTCATCCGAACGAAAAGAGCCTCTCAACACTTCTGTCGGGAGGCTCTTTTTTGAAAATATTGTGGCCTAAAGCATCGTTACCCAGCCATGCGGGTCGGCCCGGCGGCCATACTGGATATCGGTCAGGGCTTTATAAAGCTTCATGGTCAGTTCTCCTGGTTTATCGCTGCCAAAATCAACACAGTGACCTTTGTAACAGAATGACCCGACCGGAGAGATGACAACGGCGGTGCCGGTGCCGAATGCTTCTTTCAGGCGACCGTTTTCCACCCCCTCCATGACTTCGTCAACCGACAGGGCGCGTTCTTCAATTTCGTAGCCAAGTTCGTTACAGAGTGTCAGGGCTGAACGGCGGGTGATGCCGTCGAGGACGGTGCCGCGCAGGGGTGAGGTGACGACCTTGCCATCGTAGAGGAAGAGCATGTTCATGCTGCCAACTTCTTCGACGTACTTTTTCTCTTTTGCATCGAGCCAGAGGACCTGATCGTAACCATTTTCAGTCGCTTCTTTGGCAGCGTAGAGGCTGGCCGCATAGTTACCGCCGGTTTTAGCTTCGCCGGTGCCGCCTTCGGTGGCACGGACATAGTGATCAGAAATCCAGATCTTGACCGGGGCGATGCCGCCTTTGTAGTAAGCACCAACCGGGCAGAGGATAACGTAGCAGAGATATTGGTCCGCAGGGCGAACGCCGAGCATCGGTTCAGAGGCGATCATGGTTGGTCGGATGTAAAGGCTGGTCCCCTCGCTATGGGGAACCCAGTCTGATTCCAGACGGATCAGTTCCAGCAGGGAGTCGAGGAAAAACTGCTCGTCAACTTCGGGCATGCACATACGGCGGGCGCTGAGGTTGAATCGTGCCACGTTGTCACTGGGACGGAACAGGGCAATATCACCATCAGGGCGCCGGAACGCCTTAAGCCCTTCAAAAATCTCCTGGGAATAATGCAGAACCATCGCTGCAGGATCGAGGGAGAAGGGGCCGTAAGGCTTGATCTGAGCTGAATGCCAGCCTTTGCCGGTGTCGTATTTCATGACAAACATTCGGTCAGTGAAGGTTTTGCCGAACGTCAATTGTGATTCGTCGTCAATCTTCGGCTTGGGATCAGAGAGCGGAAGAATTTCGAGGTTCATAGTTTATTTTCCTCCAGCGAGAAGGTGTCGGTGTCATTGAAAAATAATCGCTTTTTTTATCACAGGCGAGCATAAAGCTGCAAGGACATCCTTGTTTCCGGGGATTCATGGTCTCGCATCGACCGTGAATATATAACTCCGAAACTCCGGGGAACAGGCTCAATTTTATCTTAATTCAACGGCTACACAAAATTTCACAGATTTTTGTGTAAGATGGCAGCTTATTTGCTGGTAGAAGCTTTATCTTTTTCTGCTTCTGGAATTTACAAACAGGAACAACTAAATGGCACGCTGGTTAAAATGCATGATTCCCTGGTGGGTGCTGGTTGTCGGAGTAGTTATCGCAACGGTCATGGTCTGGCAGGCAACCCGCTGGACCCATGAGAGTGGGATGGAGGCTCTTGCAGAAACCGGTCAAGAGCGATTGACTCTGTATGCCGGGACCTTGCACGGAGCACTGAACCGACTGGTTTATTTGCCCAATGTTCTGGCGCGCAACGCTGCTGTGGAGAGATTGCTTACGCAGGGAGATAATGTTGATCAGCTCAACCGCTACCTCGAATCCTTGAATGGCGAGGCGGGATCGGAGGCTGTCTACATCATGGATGCAGCGGGCAATACGTTGGCTTCGAGCAATTGGAGGGATTCTCTCAGCTATGTCGGCCGCAATTATGGTTATCGTCCCTATTTTACCGATGCGCAGATCGGGCAGCAGGGCCGTTTCTTTGCCATCGGGGCGACCACAGGGCGGCCCGGTTACTTCATGTCCTATCCAGTCAGTCGACGGGGACTGTTTTTGGGGATCGTCGTAGTCAAGGTTGACCTGACTCCCCTGCAGGATGATTGGCGTGAAGGGGGCGAAACAGTCCTGGTCAGTGATGCTAATGGAGTACTGTTTCTGTCCAGCCGCAATGAATGGACTTATACCACCTTGGCCCCTCTCTCCCCGGTACAGCTGGAAATGATCAGTGCTGGCCGTCAATACAGTGATCAACCCCTGACTTTGTCGCCGTTGAAGACGATCAAAATTCTTGGTGAGGATCGACGGATTGTGCGGGCCGAGGGGATCAATTATCTGATGCAGTCCAGATTATTGGCGGGCCTGGACTGGAAAATCCTGCACATTGCTCCGCTCGGTCCGGTACGTGAGCGGGCTCAGGCGGTAGCGCTTATCGGCACCGCATCTGCTCTTCTGATCCTGGCGATCGGCATGTATGCACGGGAGCGCCGCCAGAAACAGTTGTCCCGTCGTAAAGCTCGTGAAGTTGAGGCAACCAATGAAATCAACTTGCGTCTTCAGGCAGAGATTGAAGAACACTGCCACACCGAACAGGCTCTGCGTGATGCTCAGGCAGAACTGGTCCAGACCAGCAAGCTGGCCGCTCTTGGTCAGATGGCAGCAGGGATTGTCCATGAGCTGAATCAGCCCATATCAGCCATGCGCACCTACGCCGCCAGCGGACGATTGTTGATTGATCGTGACCAGAAACAGAAAGCACACGACACGTTTTCCGAAGTCACTCGCATTACCGACCATATGGCCGCGATTACTGCGCAGTTGAAAATTTTTGCTCATAAAACTCCGAGCCAGAACGAACGGGTGGTATTGCAGACCAGTTTGAATGGGGCTCTCGCGATGGCGGAACCTTTGTTCAGCGAGTCCGGTATCGAGGTGCAGAAGAATCTGTCGCCCGAGCCGGTTGCTGTCATTGGTGGCCGGGGGCGGATTGAGCAGGTTCTGGTCAACCTGATCCGCAACGGAGTGGACGCCATGCGCGATGCTTCTCAGCGGGTTTTGAGCATCAGCATTACAACCGGTGAGGAGATGGCAGAAATTGTAATAGCTGATAACGGAACCGGGATTGATGAGGAGAATCTGGCGGAACTCTTCAACCCCTTTTTTACCACCAAGGAGGTCGGTAAGGGGTTGGGGCTCGGTCTGTCGATCTCTTACCGCATCGTAACCGACCTCGGCGGCAGCATTCGAGCGCTGAACAATCAGAACGGGGGCGCAAGTTTCGTTGTTCGCCTGCCGTTGTTCACAGGGGAAGAAGCATGACCGAAATATCGGGAAAGGTCTGGCTGGTCGATGATGATGTGGATATGCGAGCAGCTACCACGCAATGGCTTGAGCTGGCGGGCTACCAGGTCCGGCCTTACCAGGATGCGCCCGCGGCTCTGGAGCAGATAAGTGATAGCCTGGATGGGGTTGTCGTCTCAGATGTCAAGATGCCGAAGATGGACGGGATGACTTTCCTGCAACGGCTGAATGAGTTGGATCGGGATATTCCAGTGGTGTTGGTGACGGCCCACGGTGACGTACAGATGGCGGTGGCAGCGATGCGCCAGGGTGCTTATGACTTTATCGAAAAACCGTTCGAGCCAGAGCGGTTACTCGATGTTATTCAGCGTGCTTGTGAGAAACGTCGCCTGGTGATGGAAAACCGTGACCTGCGCCGGCAACTGGCCGGGCCGGTCGGTATTGAACAGCGGTTGATCGGTAACAGCCCCGGGATCCGCCACCTGCGCGAGGAAATTCTCAACATCGCTGATATCGACGCACCGGTCCTGATCCAGGGGGAAACCGGAACCGGCAAAGAGGTGGTGGCGCGCTGTCTGCATGAATTCGGTGCCCGCCACAAGGGGAAGTATGTTGCAGTGAACTGTGGTGCAGTGCCGGAGAATATGTTCGAAAGTGAGCTGTTCGGTCACGAACGCGGTTCTTTCACCGGTGCCGATCGCCGCCGGATCGGGCGGTTTGAATATGCACAGGGGGGCAGCCTGTTCCTTGATGAAATCGGCAGCATGCCGTTGCCATTGCAGGTCAAGGTGCTGCGGGTTCTGCAGGAGCGCGAAGTGTTGCGGATCGGGGGTAACGTGACGCAAAAAATAGATATTCGGTTGATCAGTGCCACCAATAAAATCCTGATTGACGAATGCGCTACCGGACAGTTCCGGGAGGATCTTTACTATCGGATTAATGTTGTCGAAATGTGGATTCCGCCGTTGCGCGAGCGGGGCAGCGATATCCTGCTGCTGTTCGATTATTTTGTTTCCCGGGCGGCGAGCGCTTACAATCGTCCTGCCCTGTCGTTGCAGGGGAGAGATGCCGGGCTGTTGATGGACCATGATTGGCCGGGCAATGTTCGTGAACTGAAAAATATCGCTGAGCGTTTTGTCCTGTCGTCCTTGCCTGAACAGCAGCGATTGGAGTCTATTCTGAAAGGCTCCGGGCCGGTAGAAGCTTTGCCGGTGAAGACCAGCCTGCAGGATCATCTGTGGCGCTATGAAAGAAACATGCTCGAACAGTCCTTGATTCGGCACAAGGGCGATGTCCAATCGGTTATGGATGAGCTCAGTCTGCCCCGCAGGACTCTGAATGAAAAGATGACCCGCCACGGCCTGGAGAGGAAAGACTATCTCTGAGATTTTTCGGCAAGGGGTTGCCGAAATGTTGGCATCCGTCAGCAAGAAATTGCCGAATCGACTCGCAGCAACAGAGTAAAACAGCAATTTTCAGTTACAATTGACTCTGGCACAGCCCTTGCCTATTGAAATGTTGTCAAAGATGACAAGGGTTATTATCCAATTCAGGATAACTTTCAACGTGAGGAGAGAAAAATGATGAAGCGAATCTGGCAGGTTACATTCGTTGTCGCAGCAGCAGCCCTGTTGCTTGGCTTGGTTACTACCACCAGCGTACTGGCCGCGACGGAGCGGAGCTACCTGATGGCGACTGCATCGACCGGTGGAACTTACTATCCCGTTGGCGTCGCGCTTTCGACTCTGGTTAAGGTCAAGCTGCAGCCCAAGCAGAAGATCGGCATGTCGGCCATCAATTCGGCCGGTTCCGGCGAAAATATCAAACTGCTTCGCGACAACGAGGTCCAGTTTGCGATCCTTCAGGGCCTCTATGGTTCATATGCCTGGGAAGGGACCGGTCCGATCAAGGCAGACGGACCGCAGAAAGACTTGCGTTCCATAAGTATGCTCTGGCAGAACGTCGAGCATTATGCCGTGCTGAAAAAGTTTGCCAAGACCGGAACGGTCAGCGACCTGGTCGAGATGAAGGGGCAGGCGATGTCGATGGGGAAGAAGAATTCCGGAACTCTTGGTTCCAATGCCGTGCTTCTTGGCAATCTCGGCGTTGATATCGATAAGGATTACGATCTGATCCATGTCGGTTACGGCCCTTCGGCCGATGCCCTGCAGAATGGTCAAATCGCTGGCATGGGTATTCCCGCCGGTGTTCCCGCCGGTGCGATCACCAAGGCGATGGCGGCCATGGGTGACGATGTGACTGTCCTTGATTTTACCGACGAGCAGATGAAACAGGCTGATGGTGGCAGGAATCTCTGGACCCGCTTTGTTATTCCGGCCGAGACTTATCCGAACCAGAGCAAGGACATCAACACCATCGCCCAGCCGAATTTCCTGGCTGCCCGCGCTGATCTTGATGAAGATGCTGTCTATCAGATTACCAAGGCCATCTACGAAAACCTGGCGTTCCTCAACGCCATTCATGGTGCGACCAAAGCGATGTCACTGGAAAAAGCGACTGCTGGTCTGCCGCTGCCGCTGCACCCGGGCGCCGCCAAGTATTACCAGGAAGTTGGAATTACCATTCCTGATCACCTGATCGCAAAGTAATCGATTCATCCACACGGCCGTTCCTTTCGGGGCGGCCGTGATTTTTTTGGAGATCAAGTTTATGTCGTTGTCCGAAACTGAAAGCCCGTTGCCACCGTCAAAGTCATTGCTGATTCTGGGTGTGGCCGTCTCTCTGATGCACATCTGGTTCAATGTCGTGACCGTGCTTCCGACCCTCTGGCAGAATGCTCTGCACTTTTCCGGGTTTGCCCTGATCGCGTCATTGGTTTATCCGCTGCGCAAGGATGCATCTTCAGGTTGGCGCAGTCTCGATATTCTGCTTGGTTTGCTGGCGGCAGGTTCGGCCATCTACCTGATCTCCATGGAAGACGCTATTTACGCGCGCGGTGTGCGGATGTCCGCTACCGAATGGGTTGCAGGGATTGTTTTGATCCTGTGTGCTCTGGAATTCACCCGCCGGGTTGCAGGTTGGTTTATCCCGGTCTTGATCATCATCGCCCTGTCGTACATCGGTTGGTGGGGACAGCATATCAGCGGAGTTTTCAAGTTTGCCGGGCTGAGTCCGGAGACGATTCTGTTTCGCAGTGTTTATGGCGACGACGCACTTTTTGGCACCATTGCCCGAATCTCATCAACCTACGTCTTCATGTTTATTCTGTTCGGTGCATTTCTGCTCCGATCCGGGGCTGGCGAATTCGTTATTGATCTGGCTCGCGCAGTTGCGGGGCGGTTGGTTGGTGGCCCCGGACTGGTCGCGGTCATGGCTTCCGGATTAATGGGAACTATCTCGGGCTCTGCGGTAGCGAATACCGCGTCGACCGGCGTTATTACCATCCCCCTGATGAAACGGGCGGGATTTCCTGCCAAATTTGCTGCCGGAACCGAGGCTGCCGCGTCGACCGGGGGACAGTTGATGCCACCGATCATGGGTGCCGGGGCCTTTGTCATGGCGACCTATACGCAGATCTCCTACAACACCATTGTCCTGGTCAGTATCCTGCCGGCGATCCTCTATTTTGCTACTGTAGCCTTCTTTGTCCGGATCGAAGCCAAGCGGAGTATGGTCAACGCTCTGGACGGAGAGAAGGTGTCCGCCATCGAAGTGATCAAGAAAGGCGGCATCGTCTTCCTGTTGCCGATCAGTGTCCTGATCGGTCTGTTGATTTACGGTTTTACTCCGACTTATGCCGCCGGGATCAGTATTATCTCTGTCGTGGTCGCCTCCTGGCTTACGCCCAACCGCATGGGGCTGAAAGCGATTATCGAAGCTCTGGCAATGGGCGCTCAGAACATGGTCATGACCGCCATCCTGCTTTGCGCAGTCGGGCTGATCGTTAATGTCATTGCAACTGCGGGAGTGGGCAATACCTTCTCCTTGATGATCAACGAGTGGGCCGGGCACAGCATGATCATCGCTCTGGTCCTGATCGCCCTGGCCTCGCTGGTACTTGGTATGGGGCTACCCGTCACCGCAGCCTACATTGTTCTTGGGACTCTTTCGGCGCCGGCCCTGCATGCCCTGATCTCCAATGGAATGATGGTTGATGCTCTGGTCAGCGGACAGATTCCCGAGACGGCCAAAGCGATTTTTATGCTTGCAGCACCTGATCGACTGGCTGAAATCGGCAACCCGATGAACGCCGCGAGCGCTCGGGCGATCGTTGATGCGATACCGGTCGACATGGCCAGTATGGTTCGCGAAGCAGTTCTCAGTCCTGATACCCTGATGTTTGGTCTGCTTTCTGCTCACCTGATCGTCTTCTGGTTGAGTCAGGACTCTAACGTCACCCCGCCGGTCGCTCTGGCCGCTTTCACCGGCGCTGCTATCGCCGGGACCAAACCGATGGAGACCGGCTTCCAGTCATGGAAGGTCGCCAAGGGGCTGTATATTGTTCCTTTGCTTTTTGCCTACACGCCGTTTATCGGTGGCTCATGGAGTGAGGTCTTTCAGATCTTCTTCTTTGCCCTGTTTGGCTTATATGCCATGACTGCTACCCTGCAGGGGTTTATGGAGACGCGCCTGAACCTGCTGCCGCGGTTGTTGGTTCTCGGCGCTGCTGTTGCACTTCTCTGGCCGACGACCTTGTTGGTCCACATCATTGGGCTGGTTGTTTTGCTGGTAATCTTTGTCTTGAACTGGAGGGCCGGGCAGACGAAATTTACTGAACCCATGTCGGAGGAAATCGATGGATCTGCACTTAACGGATAAAGTCGCCCTGGTCGTTGCTTCCAGTAAGGGGCTGGGTAAGGCGATTGCCAGTCAACTGGCACAAGAAGGCTCTGACGTGATGCTGACCAGTCGCGACCTGGAGACATTGGAAGCAACCCGGAAAGAACTGCAGAAGGTGGCGAAGGGACGGGTTGAATGCCATCCCTGTGACATCACCAGCGCCGCAGATATTAGTGCCCTGGTGCAGGCGACGCGTAAACGGCTCGGGCCAGTTGATATCCTCATCAATAATTCCGGTGGCCCCCCCGGAGGCGGATTCGACCAGCATGAGGACGATACCTGGCAGGCGGCTTTTGAACTGAATCTGCTCAGCTACGTGCGAATGATTCGTGCCGTGCTGCCGGATCTGAAGAAACTGGGCGGGCGGATCATCAACGTGACGTCCTCTTCAATCAAACAACCGATCCCCGGCCTGATCCTTTCCAACGTCTATCGTATGGGATTGCTGGGATTGGGGAAGAGTCTGGCAGAAGAACTTGCCCCTTTCAATATTCTGGTCAATACCGTGGGGCCAGGACGGATCTCAACGGATCGGACCGCGTACCTTGATCAGCTTAAGGCTGACAAGCGGGGTCTTACGCGTGAACAGATTCAGGAGGAATCACTAAGCAATATTCCTCTGGGTCGTTACGGCAACCCGGATGAGTTTGCGCGTGTTGTTACTTTCCTCGCTTCAGATGCCAGTTCCTATGTGACCGGCAGCTCCATAATGGTTGATGGCGGGATGGTCAAAGCTTTTTAGTTCCGCCGTTGTCGGATGACAATGAATTTATATAGCGCTCCCTTTTCCGTGATCATGGCCGCGCGATTGTGGTTCTCTGCCGATCCGTCGTTTCTGTTCAGCTATGAAGCGCTCCCATCATCTTGAAGTCTTTCATCTAAGTGCGTAACATAACGGTTAAGGGGTTTTGTGTGTTTACGATATGAAAGGTAACCATGAAAACAGTGGGCTTGAAATACGGTTCCGAGTGTTGGGATTTTCCATTGGGGAACGCCCGGCTTGTTACTGTCGAAACTGACAGAAGTCCGGATCCGGTGACCGAGATTCGTCACGCCCTCGAAAACCCGATAGGGACTCCACCCTTAAGTAAAATCTGCCATCCAGGAGAGCGGGTGGCGATTGTGACCTCCGATATTACCCGTTATACAGGCAGTGAGGTTTACCTGCCACTTCTGGTCGAAGAGCTGAATCGGCTCGGGATCGAAGATCAGGATATCGATATCGTCATTGCGCTGGGAATTCATCGTCAGCAGAGCGCAGAGGAACATCGTAAAATTCTGGGTTCTCTGTACGGTCGAATCGGAGTCTGTGACCATGATTGCGATGATCAGGAACAGCTGGTCGATCTGGGAACCACCGACTCCGGGATTCCGGTTTTAGTAAACCGGCGGGTCGTCGAGGCGGACCGGGTTATCGTGACCGGGACTATCGGGCTGCATTATTTTGCCGGGTTCGGTGGAGGGCGCAAGGGACTGATCCCCGGAGTCGCCTCGCGTGAAACCTGTATGGCGAGTCATTTTGCCGTTTTCAATCCGCCGGAAACAGGCGGTAAACACCCCCGGGCCGTGACCGGAGTGCTGGAGGGCAATCCGGTTCATGAAAACCTGCTGCAGGCTGCCAGAATGGTCAAACCTGATTTTCTGCTTAATACGGTCCTCTCGCCGCAAAAAGAGATTATCGGAGTGTTCTGCGGTGACCTTGAGCAGGCCCATCTGGCCGGGTGTGAACTGGTCCGTGACCTTTACCAGGTCACGCTGCCCGAAGCGGTCGATCTGGCGATAGTCTCCTGTGGCGGACAGCCGAAAGATATCAATTTTATCCAGTCCCAGAAGGCACTTGACTATGGTGTTCGCGCTCTTCGCGAGGGGGGGACGATTATCCTGCTGGCCGCCTGCCCGGATGGCTTTGGTCACCCGACCTTTTTTGACTGGTTTCAGTATCAGGACCTGGATGTTTTTGAAAAGGCACTGCGCGAAAACTATCAGATTAACGGGCAGACAGCCCACGCGACCCTGACCAAGGCCAGACGTTATCGGGTGATCCTGGTGAGCGGGTTGAGTGAAGAGCAGACCGCGACCATGGGAATGACCAAGGCAGGCGATCTTGACACCGCACTGGCGTTGGCCTATAAGGGTTATACCTATGAGCCAAGCACTGTTGTCATTCCTGACGGCGGGACGGTTCTACCGGTTATTGACCAAAGTGAGCGTGGCGCCTGATGGTGTCGCGCTAAATTTTATTATAGAGGCTGGACAAGATGCTCAGTGAAAAAATACTCAATACTCTTCAGCAGATCGTTGGCAAGGATTTTGTTTCCACCGCGAAGGCTGACCGGATCTGTTATTCCTATGATGCTTTGAAGAAAAAATTTCTGCCAGAGGTGGTGGTTCATCCTGTAACGGCAGAAGAGATCAGTCGGATCATGAAACTGGCCAACGAAGAAAAAATTCCGGTCTCTCCTCGTGGTGCCGCCAGCGGCATGACTGGTGGTGCTGTCCCGGTCAAGGGGGGGATTCTGCTCAGCTTTGAGCGGATGGACAAGATCATCGAGATTGATGAGGACAATCTGGTCGCGACCGTTGAACCAGGTGTCGTCACCGAAGTTTTTCAAAAAGCAGTGGAGAAGGTCGGGCTCTTTTATCCCCCCGATCCGGCTTCGCTCAAGTTTTCGACGTTGGGCGGTAATGTCGCCGAATGCGCTGGTGGTCCACGCTGCGTCAAGTATGGTGTCACCAAGGATTTTATTATCGGCCTGCAGGTCGTTACTCCCACCGGCGATATCATCACCACCGGTGGTCCGACTATGAAGGGTGTGGTCGGTTATGATCTGACCAAGCTGATGTGCGGTTCGGAGGGGACCCTTGGTCTTATCACCAAGATTGTGATCAAGCTACTTCCGTTGCCTGAAGCCAAGAAAACCATGCTGGTGCTGTTCGATTCTCTTGATGGTGCAGCAGAGGCGGTGTCGGCGATCACCAGGGCGAAGATCATCCCGACGACCCTGGAGTTTATGGACGGTCGGACCATCGATTGCGTGCGCAAGGCAACCAGCCTTGCCGTTCCGCAAGAAGCACGTGCGCTGCTGATCATTGAGGTGGATGGCGACCGCGATATGATCGACCGTCAGGCAGTACGAATCGCCGAGGTGGTCAAGCCGCTTGGGGTGATTGAGACACGCATTGCCGAGACCGATGCCGAAAGCGAAGCCCTCTGGCAGATTCGTCGTTCAGTTTCGCCCGCGTTGCGGAATGTCAAACCGGACAAGTTCAATGAGGACATCTGTGTCCCGCGCAGCAAGGTGCCCGAGATGATTCGCAAAGTGGAAGAAATCTCCCATCGCCTCGGTATGCCGATTGTTAACTATGGCCACGCAGGGGATGGCAATATCCACGTTAATATCATGTTCGATAAGGCTGAGCCGGGGATGCTTGACAAGGCTTGCCAGGCGATTGAAGAAGTTTTCAAGGGTGCCCTGGAGTTAGGCGGAACGATGAGCGGTGAGCATGGGGTCGGTATCGCCAAGGCTCCTTATATTCCGTTGGAGATTACGCCCGAAGCGGCTCTCTACATGAAAAGTATCAAGAAGGCGCTAGACCCCAATAATATCCTTAATCCGGGGAAAATTTTTCTGGAAAATTGATCAGGCGGGCACAATCTGAAATGCCCGATGGAAATAAAGATAATGGCCAAGCTGAAAAAACTGGAAGATTACCGGGAAGAGATTGAACAGTGCGTCAAGTGTGGAGCATGCCGGGCGCACTGCCCGGTGTTTGGCGTCGAAAAATATGAAGGCCGGGTCGCCAGGGGGAAAATAGTCCTCTCGCAGTCCATACTGGATGGCGAAGTCGGTCTTGAAAAGAAAGTCCTTGAGGATCTGAGCCAGTGCCTGCTTTGTGGCAGCTGTTGTGCTCAGTGTCCTAACAAGGTGCCGACCGAAGAGATTGTCGCAGCGGCCCGACGTGAAATTGCCGCCCAAAAAGGCCTCTCGTTTTTTGGTAAGGGGCTGACCACGGTCCTGAAGAATCCATCACTGATGAACGCGCTGGCCAAAACCGGCGGGACGGTTTCGAAGCTCTTGTTCAAGAAACTGCCTGAAGATAGTGGCCTGCGATTACGCTTCCCGGCCCCTTACATCTCCGCCGAACGGACTTTGCCGCCAATTACTGCCAAGCCGTTTCGTGAACAGCACCCGGAGGTGATAGAGGGGCAGCCAGGACATCCAACCATCGCCTTCTTTACCGGTTGCGGCATCAACTACATGTATCCCCAGATCGGAGAGGCCTTCCTTAAGGCGTTGAAGTTTCTCGGAGTGACAGTCATCATTCCGAAGGGTCAGGGGTGTTGCGGCTTGCCAGCGGTCAGTGCGGGCGCCGGTGAGGTGGTCGAAGAATTGGCCGCTCGAAATCTGGCTGCTCTGACCTCCCGTCCCGTCGATTTTATTGTGACCGCCTGTGCCTCATGTAATGCGGGCCTTGGGAAGGTCTATGCAGATCTGGACGGTGAATACACTGAACTCGCGGCAAAGGTGAAGGATATCTTTGTTTTTCTTATTGAGCAGGGCTTACCGGAAAGGCTTGCGGAGCTTCCGGAGTCCGAGCATAAGGTCCGCGTCACCTATCACGACCCTTGCCATCTCCGGACTCAGGGGATTACCAGAGAGCCGCGTCAGATTCTGCAGGCTCTCCCGCAGGTGGAATTTGTCGAAATGGAGGCAGCCGGAAGCTGTTGTGGCCTGGGTGGGACCTATTCAGTCTATCATTATGAAAACAGTAAGAAGATCGGCGCCAAGAAAGCAGGACACATAAAATCGAGCGGCGCGACGATGGTTGCTACCGATTGTCCCGGTTGTATTATGCAACTGCAGGACAGCCTCAACCAAGCCGGAGCCGAAGTGAAGGTCGGTCATATTCTCGACCTGCTGATCGAGGCATTGCCGGATGAGCCGACAGATTAAAATTTCTCCCCTTTCACAGGTCTTTCCCCTAGGTTTTTTTCAGTTTGCGGTGGGCTTTCAAGTCACTGCGAAAACTCCAAATTGTCAAAATTATTTTGGTATTTTCGCTCCCGGATGTTGTTTTACGTCCCCAGATTAAGGTCTGATTCACGGCTCTAAAGACCACCTATCCCTCTTTTTTCTGTACCTGTCTTCCCTTGCTTGTCTGAAATAGAAGCATTCCATAATTCTACTGATGCTCATTCAGGCGACTAAATTGCTCGCATGTGGGGCTTCTAGCTTTGGTTGGGGCTGGTTTTTCGTCGGAAAATAAGTTATTTATGTGCGTTAAAAGACCAAGGGCGCAATTTTCTCATATGTTCAATTTGTTGAATTGTGTTGATATTTTGTTGCAGTCAATGCCTCCACTTTTGCTGGGTGGGGAGATTGTGTTTCGGAACAAGGAGAATTTATGGCAGCTCAGGCAACACGGATTTTCCGTTTTAAGCTTTTCTATAAGGTTGGCCTGATTGGCCTTATGGGTTTGATTGGAATGTCGCTGCTTGGCTGGACCGGTTATCAGGCGATGCTGAAGATCGGTAGCAGTGCTCAGCAGAGTCTGGATCGTGAATCGAAGGTTCGTGTTCAGGTCGTCACAACCTATAAACAGGCCCTCTCCAGTGAGGATCGCGCTTTGGCCCTGGGGGAACTGAATCAGGGCTTGATCGAATTAATGAACCTGATTGTCAATGGACACAGTACCGGCGTCAGCGATGAGACCATTTTACAGGAAGCGAAAGCCTTGACCAAAGAGGCGGAGATAGTTCAAAAAGTGCCGGGCGGAGAGCGATTGATTGATGGAACCCAGACCACACTGGCTGAAGTTACTGTCAATAATTTTCTTGATGTCGAAAGCCTGATCGAATACGAACTGCCAGAATTGTACTCACTCGACAGCAGAAGCAGAGAATACAAGGTGCGACAAGGTGAGATCGCCGTTGCGCTGTCTCGGATGTATTTTTTTATTTCAAAGAATATCGAGGAATTGGCCGGAACCAGCATGGCGGAGGTTGCGAGTGACAAGCAGGATGTTCTTGCTGCCCTGAATAAGGCTGATATTAAGGCGGAAGATGCTCGACGCGATCTGACATCAACGACCGGGAAGGCGGAAAGCAATCTCAAGTCAATCTTTATTGCAACACTGATCCTCATGGGGCTGATCTTTTTCTACTTTGGATTCAGCATGGTCGTTCCCTTGAAAAAAACAGTACGGATGGCACGTGATCTACGTGATGGCCGAGTAGGGGCACGTCTTGACCTTGGCCGTCGCAGTGATGAGTTCGGGTCGATGGCCCGCGCTCTCAACGCCTTTGCAGATGATTTGCAGCATGAATTCGTTGGTGCGCTGCAGGCGATGGCCAGTGGTAATTTTACCGTCAATGTTGAGCCCAGGGATGAAAAGGATATTATCCGTAATGCCCTGAAGGAGACCAGAGAAAGGCTGAATGCTGTGCTGATGGAGGTCCTTGACAGCTGTGAACAGGTCGCTTCCGGGAGTTTACAGATGGCTGAAAGTAGTTTATCGCTGTCTCAAGGGGCAAGTGAATCTGCTGTGTCACTGGAGGAAGTCAGTTCATCGATGAGCGAAATATCAGGACAGAGCCGTAAAAGTGCCGAGAATGCAAGCACTGTAAATCACCTATCCGCTGAAGCAAAACTGGCTGCGGACCAAGGCAATGAACAGATGGCGACGATGGTTGAGGCGATGCGTGAAATCAGCACAGCCGGTCAGAACATTAACAAAATCATTAAAGTTATTGACGAGATCGCCTTTCAGACCAATCTGCTGGCATTGAACGCAGCGATTGAAGCAGCGCGTGCAGGTGAATACGGTAAGGGATTTGCCGTGGTTGCCACTGAGGTCAGGAGCCTGGCTGCGCGCAGTGCCAGCGCCGCGCGTGAAACCGCAGCACTGATCGAGGGCTCGGTCAATAAAACCGAAAACGGGGCACATGTTGCAGCCCTGACGTCAGAGGCCTTATGTGAAATTCTTGAGAAAATAGCCGAGACCTCGAGATTGACGGCTGCGATTGCCACAGCCAGTCATGAACAGGCTGAAGGAGTTTCACAGATAAATAATGGGCTCAACCAGATAGGCCAGGTTATTCAGCAGAATACCAGCAGTGCTGAAGAAGGGTCTGCTATCAGCACTGAGCTTTCAAATGAGGCCGTCAGGATGAAGGCGTTATTGACCCGTTTTACCCTTGCGGGGAGCAAGTCGCAGGTTTCGGAGGAAAGGGAGGACGTGGCAGCTATTGACTGGCGATCGATTGAGCCCGTCTGAGTCCGTTTTATAGGTGGCAAGCAACAGGGTGGTCCTTTCAGTTATGAGGAATAGCGACAGCAATCGGGGACATTGCTGTGCTGTTACGTATACCATATCAAGAGAGATTGTCTTTTTTTTCATCCCGGTGTATCTTAACCCTCCGGCTGGTATTGGGTCTATTTTCTGCTGGCAATGAGCTGAAAACTACAATTGGCGTAGATAGAAAAACGAAGGAGAGTTGATATGTTCGGATTAGGCACACAGGAACTTCTGATTATCCTCGTGCTGGTAATGATTATCTTTGGTGCAGGGAAACTGCCGCAGGTTGGCGGTGCCTTGGGCAAGGGTCTGCGCAATTTCAAAAAAGGCGTTCACGACGCAGACGATGAGATCGAAGAAGCGAAGGTTGAAGAAATCGAAAAAAAGGATGAGAAAAAAGACGTCTGATCTTTTTTCTATCACAGAAGGTATTGTTTTCAGGGGTGTCGTTCCGTCAGGAAGGCATCCCTGTTTTAATTTGGAATGATTTCAGGCAGGCCGTTCATTGAAGTTGAAAACTGGACCATGTTAACCTGACAGTGTATAGCAAGAATAAATATGGAGAACGAAAATGAGTAAAGCACTGGGCCTGATGTCCGGAGGTCTCGACAGCACCTTGGCGGCGATGACTTTGATGCGCCAGGGGATTGAAGTCACCGGAATCTCTTTTGTTACCCCGTTTTTCGGCGCCGGTAAAGCCAGGGCTGCGGCGGAGCGGATCGGTTTCCCCCTGATCGTTCAGGATATCAGCGATGTCCATCTGGGCATGGTGAAAAAGCCGAAATACGGTTATGGAAAGAACATGAACCCCTGCATCGACTGCCATGCCATGATGTTCCGGCTGGCCGGTGAAATCATGCAACGCGAAGGGTTTGATTTTCTCTTTTCCGGGGAGGTGCTCGGACAGCGGCCGATGAGTCAGAATGCCAATGCCCTGCGTTCAGTGGCTAACTATTCCGGTTTTCCGGACCAGGTCTTGCGTCCGCTCTGCGCCAAACTGCTGCCGATCACGCCGATGGAAGAATCGGGGCTGGTCGATCGCGAGCAGTTGCTGGACATTCAGGGTCGCTCCCGCAAACCTCAGCAACATTATGCCCGAGAGTGGGGTTACCCGGACTTCCCTTCTTCAGGTGGTGGCTGTCTTTTGACCGAGGCCGGCTTCTCTAATCGCCTGCGCGATCAGCTCCAGCACGACCCGGATTCGACGGTGACGGATGTTGAATTGCTTAAGGTTGGCCGGCAGTTCCGCTTGTCCGAGAGGGCCAAATTAGTTCTTGGGCGTAATCAGGCAGACAATGACGCAATGGAGAGGTTGCTCGGGACGTCCGGGATCAGGTTGCATTGTAAAGATTTTACGGGGCCGCTCGGCACCCTTTGCGGTCACCCCGATGAAGACGATTGCGTCCGTGCGGCAGGCATTGTTGCCTCTTACGGCAAAGGGAGGGACGAGGCAGAAGTTGAGGTTCTGTTTATCGACGACGGACAGGAGTCAAGTTTAGTTGTTTCCCCATCGCCTCGCGAGGAGTGTATGAGGTGGATCGTCACTTAGCTTTTTTGTAGCAAGTTATTTCAAAATACTTCAAAAAAAAGGCCTCACCGGACGATCATCCGGTGAGGCCTTTGTCAACATTGACGGTTGGAACTCTTACATCATGCCGCCCATGCCGCCCATACCGCCCATGCCGCCAGGCATAGCAGGCATAGCATCACCGCCTTCAGAAGGCTTGTCAGCGATCATCGCTTCGGTGGTCAGCATCAGTCCGGCAACAGAAGCAGCATTCTGCAGAGCGCTACGGGTTACCTTGGTTGGGTCGAGGATCCCTGCTTCAAGCATGTCGCAGTAGACGTCAGCCGCCGCGTCAAAGCCGAAGGAGCCTTCCCCGTTGCGAACCTTGTCGGCCACGATAGCGCCTTCGAGGCCGGCGTTGATGGCAATCTGACGAAGCGGAGCTTCCAGAACACGCAGCACCAGGTCGCGACCGAATTTCTGCTCACCGTCCAGCTCGAGAGCGTCAACAGCCGAAACGATACGCAGCAGTGCAACACCACCGCCAGGGACGATACCTTCTTCAACCGCAGCGCGGGTTGCATGCAGGGCATCTTCCACGCGGGCTTTCTTTTCCTTCATTTCGGTCTCGGTGGCAGCGCCAACCTTGACCACCGCAACACCGCCGACCAGTTTGGCCAGACGCTCCTGCAGTTTCTCACGATCATAATCGCTGCTGGTTTCCTCAATCTGAGCGCGAATGACCTTAACGCGTCCTTCGATTGCTTGCTCTTCACCAGCGCCATCAATGATGGTTGTATTGTCTTTATCGACGACGATGCGCTTGGCGGTCCCGAGCATGCTGATATCGGCATTTTCCAGTTTGAAGCCGACTTCTTCAGAGATCAGCTGGCCACCGGTCAGGGTTGCGATATCTTCGAGCATCGCTTTACGGCGATCGCCGAAGCCCGGAGCTTTGACAGCGCAGACGTTGATGGTGCCGCGCAGCTTGTTGACAACCAGGGTTGCCAGTGCTTCGCCATCGATGTCTTCGGCGATGATCATCAGCGGACGACCTTGCTTGGCAACCGGCTCAAGAACGGGGAGCAGGTCTTTCATGGTGCTGATCTTCTTGTCATAGATCAGGATCAGGGCGTCTTCCAAAACAGCTTCCATACGCTCGGCGTCGGAAACAAAGTAGGGGGAAAGATAGCCGCGATCAAACTGCATCCCTTCAACGGTCTCAAGGCTGGTATCCATCGACTTGGCTTCTTCGACGGTGATAACGCCTTCTTTGCCAACTTTTTCCATCGCTTCAGCAATGATGTTACCGATGGTCTCATCACTGTTGGCGGAAATAGTACCGACCTGAGCAATCTCTTTGTGATCAACAACCGGCTTGGATAGTTGCTTCAGCGCTTCTACGGCAGCAATGACTGCCTTGTCGATGCCACGCTTGATTTCCATCGGGTTGTGGCCGGCGGTGACCAGTTTGACACCTTCCTGATAGATGGATTGGGCCAGAACAGTCGCAGTGGTCGTACCGTCACCGGCAACGTCGGAAGTCTTGGAGGCGACCTCCTTAACCAACTGAGCGCCCATGTTGGCGAACTTGTCTTCGAGTTCGATCTCTTTGGCGACCGTGACGCCGTCCTTGGTAATCAGCGGAGCACCGTATGACTTGTCGATAACAACATTACGTCCCTTGGGACCGAGAGTCACTTTGACAGCGTCAGCCAGGGTGTTGACACCGTCAAGAATACTGCTGCGCGCTTCTTGGGAAAACTTGATCTCTTTTGCCATGATTCGTATATCCTCCGTATCTTTTAAATGACTTGATTAACCGACTACGCCGAGAATATCGTCTTCACGCATGATCAGATATTCATTGCCGTCTACCTTGATTTCGCTGCCGGCATACTTGCCGAACAGAACCAGATCGCCAACTTTGACATCCATGGGGATGACTTTGCCGTCTTCGGTGGTTTTGCCTTTGCCTACGGCGATAACTTTGCCTTCCTGAGGTTTTTCTTTGGAAACAGTGTCAGGGATGATGATCCCTCCTGCTGTTGTTGTTTCTTCCTCAACGCGCTCAACGATGAGGCGGTCCTGCAAAGGTCTGATTTTCATGTCTGAACTCCTTTCTAGTTAAATTAAGTGGTCCTGATGTTGACGTTGCCATACATAAAGTAAAAGCAGAAAAGAGACTGGCGTCTGCCCGTAATAGCAACATACGTGTCTCTCTTTTGTTAGCACTCACATGAAAGGAGTGCTAACAGCGGAAACAATAATAATGCCCCGGGCGCGATTGTCAAGTCTTTTTCTCTGAGTCAGGACAGGACACCGCAGTTTTTCAGCGGGATAGCTTCAGGTTGTGTTCAGTGCGAAGGAAGTCGAGAGTTGCATCGATTCGAGCAATGACGCCACCAAAAGCGGACCGGAAGGTGATGACTTCTGATTCGTCAGCGAAGCTCAGAATGGAAGGGTGGCAACAGGGGGAGGCCGAACTGCGGATAAGGAAGTATGCGTCCTTAACCGGCAGGGTCCTGCCGCTGATCATGTCAGTGACAGAATGATATTCTGCAGACTTGTTTTGCAGTTGTGCCGTAAGTCCGCAGTATGCACAACAGTAGGTTTCTATACTCAGGTCAGGGTGTCGGAGTTGAAAGTGCTGGTGTGGCAGTGTCGGTTTGTCGCAACTGCTGCAAAACTGCTGTTCATTGTCCTGCAGTCGGGTGATGAGCGGAATTGCGCCCCCATGGATAGCTTTGATCACACCCGCTTTTTCAAGCTGTCGTAAATCCCTGTTGATGGTCATTCTGGACACTTTGAAATGTTGCGCCATCGCTCTGGTGGAAACATTCCCGTTCAGGGTGGCAAGCTTTAGAATTGTTTTCCTCCGTTCATTGCCTGTCATGACTCGTTGTTTTTTTCAATGTTCACGGCTTGCCCCCTGTCTGATTCCCTAATGCTGAGAATGGTCGTTGCGTCTGTGATTGTGTCTTTCAGTCTAGGTTTTTCCCCGATTGACTACAAGGATTGTTTGATTTATGCGACCTTTTGTCCATATTGAAAACGGTTTAGGCGAACTAAATTTTTTTAACGTTGGTAAATATTATGGTTGACATTTTCTACCATGCCAGCTATATCGTTCGAACGTAAAACCCTTTTCTATTTTATCTCTGGCATGTAACTCATGAACGGCTTCCGTCTTTCTCCTTCGCGCTTATACACGATTTTATTGTACTCAGGAATCTGAATTTATGGAATTTGAAATTGGCGTAAAAATTAAAACCTTGCGTAAAGAGCGCAAGTTGACTTTACAGGATGTTGCCAATGAGACCGGGTTCTCTCCGGCGCTCATCTCTCAGATTGAAAATAATAATGTTTCGCCTCCCATTGCAACCCTGTCGAAGATCGCGCGTTTTTTTGATGTGAAAATGAGTTTTTTCTTTGAAGAAGGTGAGGCGGTCACAAAATACGAGATCGTCCGTAAGGATGAGCGGCGCGTCGTCAGTCGCGTGATCTCCAAGGACGGGACGGGTCACGGCTATACCTACGAGACCCTCTCGTATCGGAAGCGTAACAAAAAAATGGAGCCTTTTCTGTTGACTGTTTCTGAACGAGCCAAGGAAGAGACACTTTACAGTCACGAAGGTGAGGAGTTTTTACTTATCACTCGGGGCAGTGCTGAGCTGATTCTGGATAATGAGCGTTTCATCCTTGAAGAGGGTGACGCGGCCTATTTTGATTCTTCGGTACGGCACCGGTTGCTTTCCAGGGACGGCGAAACGGTTCAGGTCGTTGCCGTGGTCACCCGTTAGGGTCTTGTCTGGGTTCACCATCCCTTCTTTTTGTATATATCGTATATTGTCTTTGGGAGTAGAGCTGTTGTAGCAATAAGTATTTTCAGGTGGTACGTAAACGGAGAGAATCAAAGGAGGAACTGCGCATGAGCTGTTTCGATAAGAAGACGGTTGCTGATTGGCAGCAGCAGGCCAGGAAAGAAAAAAAGACCGACGATTTGTCCGGGTTCAAATGGGATACGCCGGAAGGAATTGAGGTCAAGCCACTCTACACGGCAAGTGATATTGCCGATCTGAAGCACACTGATACCATGCCGGGCTTTGCTCCTTTTGTCCGTGGTCCCATGGCGACCATGTATGCTGGTCGTCCCTGGACGGTACGTCAGTACGCTGGATTCTCCACCGCTGAAGAGTCAAATGCATTTTACAAGCGCAACCTTGCGGCTGGCCAGCAGGGTTTGTCGGTTGCTTTCGATCTTGCGACCCACCGTGGGTATGATTCAGATCATCCGCGGGTCGTCGGTGATGTCGGTAAGGCCGGTGTGGCGATCGACTCCGTCGAGGATATGAAAATTCTGTTTGGCGATATCCCTCTCGATAAGGTTTCGGTTTCGATGACCATGAACGGGGCAGTATTGCCGATTCTGGCCAATTATATCGTCGCCGCAGAAGAGCAGGGTGTCAGCCAGGAACAGCTGGCCGGAACCATCCAGAACGATATACTCAAAGAGTTCATGGTTCGAAATACCTACATTTATCCGCCGACGCCCTCGATGAAGATTATTGGCGATATCATCGAATACACCAGTCAGAACATGCCGAAATTCAATTCTATTTCGATTTCCGGATATCATATCCAGGAAGCTGGTGCGAATAACGCCCTTGAGTTGGCTTTCACCCTGGCGGATGGACTGGAATATGTCCGTCAGGCGGTCGCCAAAGGCCTTGACGTGGATGCTTTTGCGCCACGTTTATCGTTCTTTTTTGCCATCGGCATGAATTTTTTCATGGAGGCGTCAAAATTACGCGCCGCCCGTTTCCTCTGGGCGAAGATGATGGAAGAATTCAAACCGAAGAATCCAAAATCCTCGATGCTGAGAACCCACTGCCAGACCAGTGGCTGGTCGCTGACGGAACAGGATCCATACAACAACGTAATCCGGACGACCCTGGAGGCCTTGGCCGCTGTTCTCGGTGGAACCCAATCACTGCATACGAATGCGCTGGATGAGGCGATTGCCCTGCCCACCGACCATAGCGCGCGCATTGCACGTAACACCCAGTTGGTTATCCAGGAGGAGTCGGGGGTCTGTAACGTTGTCGACCCGCTCGGCGGCTCCTACTATGTCGAGTCTTTGACCAACTCGTTGATCGAAGAGGCGCAGACCATTCTTGATGAAATTGAAGGTCTGGGCGGTATGACCAGGGCGATTGAGTCGGGCATGCCAAAATTGCGGATCGAGGAATCTGCGGCTAAAAAGCAGGCAGCGATCGATTCGGGTCGTGACGTGATCGTTGGCGTCAACAAGTATCAGCTGGCGGAAGAGGACGCCATTGACGTTCTGAACATCGATAATTCAGCAGTACGAGAATCCCAGATCGCTCGATTGCAGAAGATGCGTGCCGGGCGGGATGAAACGGCCTGCCAGAATGCTCTTGCCGAGATTACAGCGGCATGTGAGAATGGCCAGGGGAACCTGCTTGGCCTCTCGGTTGAGGCTGCGCGGCTGAGAGCCTCGGTTGGTGAGATTTCCGACGCAATGGAAAAAGTATTCGGCCGCCATCGGGCCGAAATCAAACTGGTATCAGGAGCTTACGGATCAGTGGTTGCCGAAGATCAGAACTTTGCGTCTTTGATAAAGCGGATCGATGAGTTCTCTGCAAGAGAGGGGCGCCGTCCCCGCATTCTGATCGCCAAGATGGGGCAGGACGGTCATGATCGCGGGGCCAAGGTGGTAGCCACCGCCTATGCGGATGCCGGTTTTGATGTCGATGTCGGTCCTTTGTTCCAGACGCCGGAGGAAGCGGCCAAGATGGCGGTTGAGAATGATGTCCACGTGGTTGGAGTCTCCAGCCTTGCCGCAGGTCACAAGACCCTGGTCCCGCAATTGGTTGCAGAATTGAAAAAGCTGGGCGCGGACGATATCGCAGTTGTCTGCGGCGGGGTTATCCCTCGTCAGGATTATGATGAGCTTTTCGCGGCCGGTGCTGCCAGGATCTTCGGGCCGGGAACGCCGATCACCGTTTCAGCCGCTGAAACTCTGGATGCGATTGAAGCAAGCAAGTAATTGAGGGTTCACGTTAAAAGGGCAGGCGCGGTGCGTCTGCCCTTTTTCATTTCGTCTGGCAAGGTCTGATCGATGCCTAAAATAAAGCAAATTGTCGACGGGGTCAGAAAGGGCAATATCCGCTCGCTGGCCAAGGCAATCACCCTCATCGAAAGTCGCAATCCGGATCACTCTCTGGCGGCAGTCAGTTTGCTGGATGAGCTGCTCCCCTATTCCGGGGAGTCGATGCGGATCGGCATCTCCGGGGTTCCCGGCGCTGGGAAGAGTACCTTTATCGAGGCGCTGGGAATGTACCTGGTCGGTCGGGGGAAGAAACTGGCCGTGCTGGCCGTTGACCCCTCTTCCCAGCTGTCGGGTGGATCGATCCTCGGCGACAAGACCCGCATGGAGCTTCTGTCGCGTGAGACGAATGCTTTTATCCGCCCTTCGCCGACCGGAGATAACCTCGGCGGGGTTGCGCGGAAAACGCGCGAGACAATGATCGCTTGCGAGGCTGCCGGCTATGACGTCATCATTGTCGAAACTGTTGGCGTGGGACAATCGGAAATCACAGTCGCCTCCATGGTTGATTTCTTCCTGTTGTTGCAGATTCCGAATGCTGGAGACGAGCTGCAGGGGATCAAGAAAGGGGTCATGGAGATTGCTGACGCCATTCTGATAAATAAGGCAGAGGGTGAAAATCGACCCCAGGCTGAGCTTGCGCGGCAGCAATACCAGAATGCCCTGCACCTGCTCAGGCCTAAAACTAAAAACTGGACGATTCCTGCCTTGCTGTGCAGTGCGTTATATCAGGAGGGGATCGAGGAGGTCTGGTTGACTGTCCTGGACTACGAGCAGTCGATGAAAGCGAGTGGCGAGTTTGAAGAGAAACGGCGTCTGCAGAATAATGACTGGATGTGGACCCTGCTGATGGATGGTCTGAAGGATCTTTTTATGCAGGATGAAAGTGTTGCTTCGCTGATTGATCAGGTCCAGCGAGGAGTCAGCGAGGGAGTTACAACCCCTGGTGCAGCAGCGCGAAGATTGCTTGGTGTCTTCAAAAGGGGCAAGTCTTGAATGCAAATGCTTACAAAATACTCATATGAATTTAACAGGGAGGAACTATGATTGAAAAAATTAACCACATCGGTATCGCTGTAAAAAACCTGGAGAATGCGATTCCTTTTTACCGGGACCAGTTGGGGATGATCTTTGAGGGAACCGAGGAAGTTGCTGAGCAACGGGTCCGAGTTGCGTTCCTGAAGGTTGGCGACAGCCGTATCGAATTGCTGGAACCAACCTCGACAGATTCTCCGGTGGCCAAATTTCTGGAAAAGAATGGTGAAGGAATCCATCATCTTGCCTATGAAGTTCAAGATATAGAGAAAGCGCTCAGGGAACTTGATGCTCAAGGGGTCCGTCTGATCGATAAGGAGCCCAGAAGAGGGGCTCACGGGAGCCGTATCGCTTTTCTTCACCCCAAGGCGAGTGGTGGAGTGCTGACGGAAATCTGTCAAGGCCCCACTTGCTAAAGGGAAAGATAGAACGGTGTTATTAAATAATTAGTTAAGTTATAACAATCAGTTGCTTTTGTTTTTTACTTTAGTCTTGACATGCCTATCGATAAAAATATACTGATGTTGGTAATAGTAGAACGTGCTTGGAGGTGTCACTGCCTTGACCCGGTCTGTCGCGCCACATAGAATGGTCATTACTACAGATTCGGGGAGGTTTAATATGCTAAGTAGAATTCTTGTCGCTTTAGTCGTCGTGGTGGTCCTGGTTGTTGGTAGTGTTGCGGTCGCATCGGCATTGTCCGCTGGAAATGTCGCCCCCGATTTTCAGGGAAAGACGCTGGAAGGCAAGGACTTCAGGCTTTCCGATTTTAAGGGGGAGCCGATAGTGCTCAAGATCGGGACCACCTGGTGTCCCAGTTGTCGCGAGCAGGCAAAGTCCTTAAATCTCCTGCACAGCTATTTGTCAGAGAAGGGCATCCGCTTTGTCGACGTTTATGTCGATGAAACCGAAAAATCGGTCAGTAAATTTTTCAGCAAAGAGAAGTATCGCAAACCGTCCGCGGTTATCCTGGACGAGGGCAATGCCCACAAGGCATATAATGTTTATGTGATCCCGAGGCTGATACTGATCGATAGTAATTTTAATGTTTTTCGTGACGGTGATGCGCTCACCTCCGCAATCCTGAAAAAAAAGCTTGAAAAAATGCTGAAAAAGAATTAAAAAATTGCAATCCATGTGCTCTGTGGTATAAAGCCAACAGCACACGGATATGTTGTTTCAACAGCGCCACATGGACGTCTTGTTTCTGATCGTATTTTTTAAGCTTAATCCGTCCGCAGGCCGGTTAAATAGGGCCTGACCGGTGATTGAAACAACAGGACGAAATTGGCACTGATACTGCACGGAATAAAGCATTGATCTGCCACAGATGTTGTTTGTCTTGTAATTTGTAGTCTGTTTTATTAGTATTCAGTTGGTTTTGTTCTACAGGGAGGTCCAGTCATTGAGTAAAAATCCTTTCTCTGGCCCCTGCAACAGGTTCACTGCTTATGTATTTTGGCAGCTTGCGCCAATTCCGGTGCAGGTGATTCAGCGCAGGTTCTAACTGCATGACCTGCGAATAATGGGTTTGTTTAGCACAAACTGAGATAGTCACGTTTTTTTGTCACGCCGAATCGTTCGGCAATCTACCCAACTGTTTTAAAAGGAGGTAACACCAATGAGCAAGTTTCTGAAAGTTATGATCGTCCTGTTGACGATCGCCGCTGTTGCAACGCCTGTTATGGCTGAAGATCGCCTTAGCCTGGCTGGCCAGATGCGTGTCCGTGGCTGGTTCGTCGACCAGGGAGATTTTGTCGACGATAATGGCACCGAAGCTGATCTTACTGATGACTTCATTAGCGACAGAACCGAAAGCTGGATGGACCAGCGTCTGCGTGTCGGCGGCAAGCTCTCCATCGCTGAAGGCGTCAGCGTCACCTTCCGTACCGATATCACCGAGTCCAACTGGGGTTCCAACGCCGGTTTTGGTTCCGGCCGTAGCGGCTCTACCCAGCAGTGGGACCGCGCTCACCTTGACATTGGAAACGACAGTATGCACCTCCGTGCCGGTCAGCAGTATCTGGCATTCGGTAAGAACGGTTTCGACGCTCAGGATAACGGTCTGACCTTCAACACCTTTGGTGCCATTCCGGTAACTGCTTTCTTCATGATCAACGAAGATGGCGGCGGCAAGGACCAGACTGACGCCTACTTCTATGGTGCCCGTATTGCTCACAAGGGTGAGGCGTATGCCTCCCAGCTGTTTGTTGCTGGACAAACCGGCGGCGCTGGCAGCCAGGAGAATGTAAACGTAATCGGTTTGACTCTCGATCTGGACCTGAGCCCCGTCAAGCTGTACGGCGAAGCTGAGTTCTTCACCGGTGATGCCTCCGCTACTCAGGACGCTACCGGTACCCAGGTTCTTTTGATTGCAGACATGGCCGCATCCGATACTATCAATGTTGGTGCTAAACTCTTCTACTCCATGGGCGACGACACTGACGTTGTTTACAGCATCCTCGGTAATGACTTCGGTGGTTGGGATCCCCTGTTCGAAATGGGTACCGGTCTTGACAACGAGCAAATCGGCGCCGGTCGTCCCTTCGCTGTCTGGCAGCAAGCTGGTATTATCGCTGTTCAGCTGAACGGTTCCGTCAAGGTTAGCGACGCTCTGACCGTTGCAGCTGTTGCCGGTATGGGACAGACCGAAGACGACGCCATCATTGACGACGACGCCACCTTCTTTGGCGCAGGCGTAAGCTACGCTGTTATGTCTAACACCAAGCTTGGTGCCCAGGTTGAGTACATCGACCGCGATCTGGATACTGATGCTAACCTGCAAGCAGGTGTTGGCCTGTTCGTGAACTTCTAGTCTTTGATTAGAAATTGACACGAATATCATGAAAAGGCCCGCTGTTTTACAGCGGGCCTTTTTTTATAGAAACCAGATCAGCCTTCCCATTTTCCTGAAATGAAGTTATGCTGTCATCTGCCTTGGGTTAATGTTTGTTTGAAGGCTGGTTGTGTATTATGCTGACGCTATAGTTGCTTGTTTTGTGTGGGGGGCAAGCCGTAAAAAATGCTTCTCAAATCCCTGCCTCAGGCTTATTGCGTATGATGACAGCTTGTACCAATTGATGAAACAGGTGATTCAGGTCGGTTAAATGTCCAGTCCAGTTCGCGGCTATGCTGATTGATGTCGCTCAGGCTGGTTAATAATGTTGTCTTTGTCACGCCGAATCGTTCGGCAGACTACCTAACTGTTTAAAAGGAGGTAACGCCAATGAACAAGTTTCTGAAAGTTACGATCGTTCTGTTGACGATCATGGCTGTCGCTACCCCGGTCATGGCTGAAGACCGCCTTGATTTGGCCGGTCAGTTGCGTGTCCGTGGCTGGTACGTTGATGATGGCAATATCGTTACTGAAAGTTGGGGGGACCAACGTCTGCGTGTTGGCGGCAAACTTTCCGTCATTGAGGGCGTCAGCGTCACCTTCCGGACCGACATCACCGAGTCCGACTGGGGTTCCAACGCCGGTTTTGGCTCGGGCCGTAGCGGCTCAACCCAGCAGTGGGACCGCGCTCACCTTGACATTGGAAACGACAGTATGCACCTGCGTGCCGGTCAACAATATCTGGCATTCGGTAAGAACGGTTTCGACGCTCAGGACAACGGTCTGACCTTCAACACCTTTGGTATCATTCCGGTGACTGCTTTCTTCATGATCAACGAAGATGGCGGCGGCAAGAGCATGACTGACTCCTACTTCTATGGTGCCCGTGTTGCTCACAAGGGCGAGATGTATACATCTCAGATGTTCGTGGCCGGCCAGACCGACGTAAACAACTCAATGGAAAATGTTAACGTTATTGGTCTGACTCTCGACTTGGACCTCGCTCCTGTTGCCCTGTACGGCGAAGTTGAATTTTTCACCGGTGATGCCTCCGCTACCCAGGACGCTACCGGTACTCAGCTTTATGTAAGTGCTGATATGGCTGCGACCGAAATTGTCAACGTTGGTGCTCAGTTCTTCTATGCTGCTGGCGATGATACGGATAAGGTTTACCACATCCTCGGCAACGACTTCGGTGGTTGGGATCCCCTGTTTGCTCTCGGCACCGGCCTGGACAACGAGCAGATCGGCCTCGGTCGTCCCTTCGGCCTGTTTAATGATGCCGGTGTTGTAGCCATTCAGCTCAACGGTTCCGTTAAGGCGACTGATGATCTGACGGTCTCCGCTGCTGTTTCTTATGCACAGGCTGAAGATGACAAGGTGCTGAGCCAGGGTGCTGATACTGTTGTGACCACTGATGATGTTGTTGATGACAACGCTATCTCTTTAGCTCTGGGTGTGAAATACGCCCTTTTGGCTAATACTCAATTGGGGCTTCAGATAGAGTACGTTGACTATGAAAACCGGAATGATGAGATAGGCAAAGCTGGAGTTGGCCTGTTCGTTAACTTCTAATTCTGAATGAGAAGATAACGCAAATGCTTTAAGAAAGGCCCGCTGTGTAGCAGCGGGCCTTTTTTTGTCGATTTCCGGATCAGCCTTCCCATTTGATGCAAATATCGATAGAATACGAGCTTGTCCGTAACATGTAAGTTTAATTTCTTTGCCCTGATAGGTCGCAAAATGAAGTCAATTTTCAAGCTCTGCATCTTTCTGATTCTTTTATGGCCAATATCCGCTCTGGCCGTATTCCCACAACAAATCAAAAGTGATTTTTCTCCCGTAAGCGGTTACGTGATCATGCCGGTTGGTGAAGAATATCTGGTGGATCTGGATGCCTCGGACAGGGTGCAAGAAGGGGATATTCTGACCCTGATCACTCCGGGTGAGAAAGTCATACATCCGGTGACCAAGGAAGTTTTGGGCACTCTTGATACCGCGCGGGGTTTTCTGCAGGTGACACGACTCAAGTCAGGTTATTCCTACGCAAAATTACTGACACCGGAGTTCGCCCCGGAAAAAGGTGCTCAGGTTAAACGGTTTGAGCAGGTTCCTGCCGTTTTGGTGGCAGAACCGCGCAATGATCTCCTAAGGGATGAAATCAAAGCGGGCCTGCCGCACCTGGAGTGGGTTGATGATCCTGATGAGAGCAACGCAATGCTGATCTTCAGCCTGACCGGCAATTCTCTTACCGTCAGCGATAAAGACGGTGCTCGCTTGAAGAGCTATACCTTCAACGACAGTGGGGAGTTGATTTTTGCGGGGAGAGCAGAGGCACCGACTGCTGTCACACCTGCCGCCCCGAACAAAAGTCTGTTGAACCAGACGGCCAATAGCCTGCTCGGCAGTATCGGTCTCGGCAATAAGGAAGAGGTTCAGCAAGGAGCCGCGATTATTCAGAGTCGCAAACCTCAGGTCGGTATCTGGAGGGGGCCGAACCTGAAAGAGAATCCGGTCGGCCTGGTCGTGGCAGATTTCGATAATGACGGAAGGCGGGAAACCGCCGTCGCGTTTGAAAGCAGCCTGCTGATCACGGAAATTTCACAGGGAGAGATGATCAGGGAGGCCGAAGTTGAATTTCCCTCCGGAACCAAGCTGCTGAGCATCGACGTCATCGATTCCGATGGGGACGGTCTCATGGAGATTTACCTGAGCGCGGTCAGCGGATCAAAGCTGAGCTCCCAGGTGGTCGAATTCAGGGGGCAGTCTTATGTCAATACCATAAGCAGAATCCCCTGGTTCCTCAAGGTTGCGGTGCTTACGAATGGAGAGCGTGTCTTGCTGGGGCAATCGCTGGGCAGTGCGGAAGCTCCTTTCAAGGAGCCTTTCTTTCGAGTGAAACGCTCAGGCGATGAATTGTCCATGACAGATCGTGTCGAGTTGCCGGGGAAAATCAACCTGTTCAGTTTTATCCCGGCCGGTACTGCCGACAACCAGCAATTGCTCGCCTATGTCACTGCTGACGAATACCTGAAGGTTATTTCAGAACAAGGGGATGAGTTTTGGGCCTCGGATGAACATTACGGTGGTTCGGATGTCAGTTTTTATCCGGAACATAATGCGAACAGGGAGCTGATCAATCCTGTCTATATACAGCAGCGAATGCTGAAAAATTCTGAAGGAGACATCCTTGTTGTGCAGAATGAGGGGATTCGCACCTTACAACGCTTTCGCGAATTTAAGAAAAGCCGGATTGTTGCGTTCACTTGGAATGGGTATGCCATGCAGGAAAGCTGGATGACTGCTGATCAAAACGGATACCTGGCGGATTTCGCTTTGGCCGATGCCGATAATGACGGTATGGAGGAGTTGGTAATGGTCGTGAAATACCAGCAAAAGAGCCTCTTCAGCAAAGGCCGGTCCTCAATTGTGATTTATGAGCTTGGCAACTAGCAATCCATGCCTTGGCAAAAATAAAGCCCCCCTGTTTCAAGTGGGGGGCTTTATTCATTTTATGCAGCGTGTGTCACAATTGCTGAATTTAACAGTCTTTAAGCTGATACTTTAACGTCCATACCGCTCCACATCAAATTCATATCCGCAGGATGGGCATTTTACCCTGAGATTTTCATCAGAGCTCTTTCCTGCACACGCACCCAGAGAAAGTGCAAAAGCCGAAATAATAATCAAAATCGCTAGTTTTTTCATGAGTGTCTCCCTCTCTAGAAGCCTAGGTTAATATTCATGCTGACCCGATAGTTTGTAGTTATAATGCTACCTTCATCTATGCAATTGTCAAGGTGTCAATGGATTTTTTTTCAATAATTACACAGATGTTTAATCTGGTGCTGATTTGTTTTCAGACTGTCATTTTTAAAAGAGTGAGCTAAATATCGTTATGGCACTGATCAGTTTAAGAAATGTTTCGCTCGCTTTCGGTGGTCCAAAACTGCTGGACGACGCTTCTCTGCAAGTGGAACAGGGGGACCGAATCTGTCTGTTGGGACGTAATGGCACTGGGAAGTCAACTCTGTTGCGCTTGATCAATCAGGAGGTTCCTGCCGATGCCGGAACCATAGACCGACAGCAGGGATTGCGGGTCGCGCTGGTCGCGCAGGAAGTTCCTGCGCACCTGCAAGGGAGTATCCGTGACAATTTACGTGCTGATGCAGACCAGGAACATGTCTGGCAGAAAGAGCACGGTATTGATCAGGTCCTTTCGCACCTTCAGTTGGACGGAGATGCCGATGTCGCGACTTTGTCCGGTGGTATGAAGCGTCGCGTGCTACTGGCCCAAGCCCTGTGTAGTGAGCCGGACATTCTGCTGCTTGACGAGCCGACCAATCATCTCGATATCGCAACTATTGCCTGGCTGGAAGAGTTTTTGCTCCGGTTGCGAACGACTTTAATCTTTGTCAGTCATGACAGAATGTTCGCAAGGAGGTTGGCGACCCGGATTGTCGAGCTGGATCGGGGACACCTGTACTGTTTTGAGTGCGGTTATGACGAATTTTTGCAGCGTCGGGAAGACCTCCTGAATGCGGAGCAGAAGGAGTGGGCGCGATTCGATCAGAAGCTCGCCGAGGAAGAGATCTGGATTCGTAAGGGGATCAAAGCCAGGCGGACCCGCAATGAAGGGCGGGTGCGGGCGTTGCAAAAGATGCGTAACGAACGAAGCCAGCGCCGTGATCGAATTGGCAAGGTCAAGATGCAGCTTCAGACCGGAGAGCGCAGCGGCCAGATGGTTGCAGAAGCCAAAGATGTTTCATTCTGCTATGAAACAGAGCCAATTATCTCAAACCTCTCTTTAAGAATCATGCGGGGAGACAGAATCGGGATCATCGGGCCGAATGGCGCCGGAAAGTCTACCCTGCTGAAATTGTTGTTGGATCAGCTGCAACCGTCCGAGGGCTCGCTACGGCATGGAACAAATCTGCAGGTCGTCTACTTTGATCAATTACGTGAGCAACTGGATGAAGAGAAGACGGTTCAGGAGAATGTTGCAGGCACCCAGGATCACATAATGATCGGTGGAAATTCTCGACATGTCATAGGCTATTTGCAGGACTTCCTGTTTTCCCCGGAGAGATCAAGAACCCCGGTCAAGGTTCTGTCCGGTGGCGAACGCAATCGGTTGCTGCTTGCGCGTCTCTTTACCCGTCAGGCAAACCTGCTGGTCCTGGATGAGCCGACCAATGATCTGGATGTGGAAACTCTGGATCTGCTCGAAGAGTTGATTATGGATTTTGCAGGAACCGTTTTACTGGTCAGTCACGATCGGACGTTCCTGAATAACCTGGTGACCAGCTGTCTGGTCTGCCAGGGGAATGGCGTCGTAGAAGAGTCGGTCGGTGGTTATGATGACTGGCTGATGCTGCAACAGGAAAAATTGAATGACGAGAAGAGGCCTGCAGCAACAAAGCGTGAGAAGGATAAAGCGGAACGGCCGCGGAAGCTGAAATTTAAGGAAAAACAGGAATTGGCGGTCCTGCCACAGACAATAGACAGGTTGGAAAACGAACAGGCAGAATTGCACGAACTTATGGCCGACCCCAAATTTTACCAACAGGGCGGCGGTGCCGCTGTCAGAGAAAAGCAAGACCGATTGGCAGAGATAGAATTGCTGCTGAACGAAGCATATCAACGCTGGGAGGAGCTGGATGCGATCCCGGAATAATGGTCAGTCCGTTTTCGGCTAGGCAGCAAGCTCACCTATCAGCATATCGAGAAGATGAGGCAGTGCTTCCTGAACTGGTTTTGACAGTTCAAGGCTCCTTTCAATGATTTGCGGCTGAACCAGAAACAGGGTCAGATCGGGCAGTTGGCCCAGTTTCTTTGCGAGAATCAGAACTTCTGCCAGTCCGGTCTGGTGCAGCGACGCTTGTGTTGTGCTCTGCTGTGAGTTGATGATTTTTTCAGCTGGATACCGCAAAATTGCGCCCGGTTTTTTTCCGAAGTCGGCAGCATCTATAATGATTGCCCGGTCGCATTCAGCCAGTATTTGCAAGAGCGTAACCCCTCCGCAGCCGCCATCTATCAATTCGATAGTCGGCGGAATTTTCCGCCGGCGAAGTTCTTCAATAGCAACCACACCAAGACCATCATCTCCCATTAACAGATTGCCAATGCCGATAATTCTGGAAATATGAATTGCAGACATTCCGCTCAGACCAGATCGATTTTAAGAAGATGTGTGGAGCAACTGAGGCATGGATCGTAAGAGCGGATCAACATTTCCAGCCGCCGGGTCAATTCCTGGTCGGATCGATCAAGCAATTCAGGCAGAATAGCTTTCAGATCAGTTTCGATATTCGCCAGGTTTTGTGCAGTTGGGATGACGCAGTCTGCAGTATCGAGCAGCCCGTTCCGATCATAGGTGTAGGAATGGAAGAGCAGGCCACGAGGGGCTTCCACCGCAGCGGTCCCCTGCCCACCACCAGTTGGCACAGCCCTCGGTTTTGTCCCGTTCAGCCCATGCAACAACAGTTCATCGATGGTGTGAATCGACTCTTCAACATAGTTAACCACCTCGACCAACCGCGCCTTGAGGCTGTGGTAGGGGTTGATCGTATCGGCATCAATGGTCAGGGCGGATGCAACCTTGCGGGCCATTGGCGACAGGCGTGGGAAGTTGTTTTTAAACCGTGCCAGTGGGCCGACCATGTAACTGCCCCTTGCAGTTCTGGCGAACTTGGCTGTTGAATAGCCCGTCAGGTACTCTTCGACTTCCTTTTTATAGTCTGTTACGGCAGCGTTGAGCCCGGAACTGGAACAGAAGCGGTTTGCATGAAGTGGATAGTGGCCTGGATCAGACAGGCAGATATATTCTGTTTCCCGCTCAAATTCGGGAAAGTCAAAACCGGCAAACAGCTCAACCGTGGCTTCCAGGTCGGGGAGTGCTGCCACTAACTCTTGTCGCAGATGCTTCAGGTCGCTGACATAAGGCATAACAGAAAAGCCGCCGATGGTTGTTGTCACAGGGTGAATCGGACGACCGCCGATGACTTCACATATCCGGTTCGCTGTTCTTTTCAGTCTAAGTGCTCTGGCGACCAGTTCGCGACGGCTGTCAAGAAGCTGGAAAATGCTGGAAATGCCGAGATAGTCAGGAACGGCCATAAAGTAGAGCTGGAGCAGGTGGCTCTGCATAATCTCGCCAAAGCTTAACAGGCGGCGCAGAAGTCTCGCCTTTGCGTCAGGCTCTACGCCTAGCGCCTGTTCGGTCGCCATCAGAGAAGCCAGAGTGTGGGAGATTGAGCAGACGCCGCAGACCCGGGCAACGATCGGGGCCACATCGCTGAAGTGTCGCCCTTTGAGCATTGCTTCGAAAAAGCGGGGGGATTCGACTATTTCCAGACGACAGTCTTTAATTTCACCCTGTTTTCGATCAACAACCAGGTGGGCATGACCTTCAATCCGCGTTATGTGGTTCAGCTCTATTTTCATGATTCAGACTTCTGTTCGCCGATGTTAAAGGTGCGATACTGGTCAAGAATGTCATCAACCGTTAATCCGTGTTCTTCCAGCAGTCGATGGTAAGGTGAGGTTCTGGGGTTTTCGATCAATCCTCTGCAGCCACGGCAGCGATCGCCGCCATCGATACAGATGGCACGGCATCCGGCACGCGTCACCGGGCCAAGGCAGATTTCACCGTGATCAAAGCTGCAGGGGTATTCGGCCAGTTTACACTCTACGCAGACTGCAAAGGTCGGCAGATCTGGTTGTCTTTTCAGCAACAGGGCTTGCAGGACTGCCAGAAACTCGTGACCATCGATCGGGCAGCCGGGAACGCGATAGTCCACAGGCACCACCTCGCTTAATGCTTGGGGCGGATCGGTCTGCAGATGCGGTAAATGGCTGGCGTAGACCTGTTGACACATCAGTTCCGGTCCTCGGTCGCTGCCCAGGGCATTGACGCCACCATTGTCTGCGCAGGCTCCGAGGGCGACGAGGATATCTGTTCTTTGACGGATTTTTTTGAGCTGTTCCCGGTCCTGCTGTCGGCAGACACTCCCTTCGACAAAGGCAATATCAAGATGACCGGCCTGTTCAGACATCACTTCGCGAAACTCAACGAGCTCGACCAACTCTAAAATCTCCAGAAGATCCTGCTCAAGATTGAGAACAGTCAACTGACAACCTTCACAGCCAGTGAAATCAAAAAATCCAATCCGGGTTTTTTTCATCGTTCAATCGCTTCGGCCAGATGCTTGATGCTGCTGTAAGGGAAGATAGGACCGCATTCACAGACACAGACATTGTTGATCCGACATTTACCGCATTTGCCGAGACCACATTTCATGTGTCGTTCCAGATTCAGATAGATGTTTTCGTCATGCAGGCCCATGCGGAACAGGAGCGGATTGATATGTCGATACATTCCGGGGGGCCCGGACACCGCGGCAATGGTCCGTTGCGAATTGATTTCCAGATCCTTGAACAAATAGCTGATATCGCCACTGGGGATACCCCATTCGTTCTCCTCTTCATTAACCGCGAAGCGACAGTCCATTTCACCTGACCGATGCCAATCCAGCAGGTCCTCGCGAAACAGCATGGAATCTATGGAGCGGGCAGCGCAGAGCAGAGTGATTCTGCCGAAATCGCGACGACGAGCGAGTAGCGAAAGCAGAAGCGAGCGCAGCGCGATGAGGCCACGCCCGCCGGCAACCAGTAATAGATCCTGTCCCAGCATCTTGTCGATTGAATAACCGCTACCGAATGGACCGCGGATACCGATCATGTCGCCCTTGCGGGCTCTGTGAAGTGCCTGAGTCAGGGCACCGGCCTTGCGGATGACGAGGTCGATTTCCCTGCCTCCATCGGGGGCAGAAGCGATAGAAAAGGGGGCTTCTCCCAGCCCAAAAACCGAAATCTGAATAAAGCTGCCGGGAGTAAAGGTAAACTTTTCAGGAAGTCTCAGGCGGAAGAGGAGATCTTCTGGCGAAAGTTTTTTTCTAGCAATAATCTCTGCCATCTGCGGTTGATATTCGATACCGGGCGCTGACGGTCGTTCAGGTTGTAGATTATCAGCGAACATCTGGTTAAGAACTTCAGTCGGTTCAATGTGGGAGAGGCATTCGCGGCTGCAGCGACCACAGCCAACACAGGCAGTGCGCTGATGCTGATCCCATAGGTATTTATATTTTCGATAGAAGCGATGTCGTTGTCGGTCTGACTGGCTGGAGCGAAAGTTCTCCCCATCAGACACTTTGGCAAACTGATCAAACTGACATGAATCCCAGGTGCGAATTCTCTGCCCTTCCTTCAAATTGACTTCCAGTTTGTCCTGAACGTTGAAGCAGTAACAGCTGGGACAGAGCAGGGTGCAGGAGCCGCAGCCAAGGCAATCTTTCCCCAGCCGTTTCCAGACTGGATCATCATAAGCATTTTCCATCAGTGCCGGCAGGGTTTCTGCCGGAAATTTCAGCCGTGTTGAACACTGTTTAATCTGCAGTGGCAGAGGGGCTTCAGCCGCATCTGCAACAACCTCCGGAGCGTGATTATAGAGCAGTTGCTTGCCACGCTCGCTGCCGCTCTGGATCAGGTAATGGCCATCACGACGGTGAAGAAACAGGTCAAACCCGTGGGCAATCCGGTCCGTTCCAAGGCTGGTGCAGAAGCAGTATTCATCGGGAGTACAGTCAACGCCGACCAAAAGAGTGGCTTCACGCTTGGCCCGATAGGCACTGTCGGTTTCCCCTTCAAAGAGACAATCGTCCAGAATTTTGACCGCGTGCAGGTCGCAAGGGTGCATACCAAAAATAATCCGCGGAGGTGTTGTTGTCTCTGCTTCCAGCAGGATGTTGTTGTCCAGTTTGAAGCGAAACAGTTGATCCCAGTTGGGGAACAGGAACTTTTTCGGGGAATGAACCGCCGGTGGGAATTCCAGCAACAGGTCAGCAGCATCCTGCAACTGATCAAGAATAATCCGCCCCCTCTTGCGCTGGGCTCCGACGACCTCGTACGCTTGCAGCAGCGAATGGACAAAGCGCAGTATTTCCGCTGGTTGGACGGGACGCCAGAGGCTGTTTTGGTTCTGCTCTGGAAAGATCGGTTCAAGAGGCATCAGATACGCAGTTGAAAGGGTGAAGCAACCGTATTTAAGGTGGGCCGCAGCATTGTTTTTTCAAGGATCTTCAGTATACGCAGAAAGTGTTTTAGGGGTCAAGAAAGACAGATAAAACAGGGATTTAAACTAGAGAGCAGAGAAGGGAAAACGTCCCAAGGTTGTCTTGTGGAAGTCGTCTTTTTACTGAAAACGCCTGAACGATTCCATCTTTTTTCACAACGTTTGAACAGGGCGCCCGTTTCCGGGCGCCCTTCAGCTATCGTTCGTTTCAGTGCTCTTCTTCCAGAATTGGCAGATAGTTAACGGCGAACTTGTACATCATCACGCCGAGAGCCAAAAAGGCGAAGGTGACTGCGAACTCACCAACTGAGGGAAAGTAGTCCCAGTTCGGGCCCATGTCCATGCCGATCAGGAAAACGTTGAAGCGGTTCAACACCACGGCACAGATGACCGACAACGCACAGAGAAACAGTTTGGTACTGTCATGGCGGACTTTCTTCGACTTGAGGGCGAAGTAAGGGATGACGAACAGCGAGATCTCGACCAGGAACGAGTAGCCGGCAACACTGCCGTCAAAGGCCTGGGCGAGAACGCCACGGTAGGCCAGGTCGAGGAAGCGTAGCAATAGATAAGTACCCAGGAGCAGAGGCACGTACTTGGCGAAGCTGCCGAGCAGTTCAGTCTCCGGCTTGCGACCGAAGAACTTGCTGGCCAGAGTTCCTTCAAAGATGACCATCGGTATACCGACAGAGACTGCTGAGGTCAGAAACAGCAGCGGTGACATTGGGGTGTACCAGAGATCATGCAGCTTGTAAGGGGCGATCAGCATCATGGTGCCAAGCGACGATTGATGACCGAAAGAGAGCACCACCCCGGCAATAACAAAGAAAGCCATGGTCTTTCGGGTGAACCAATCGGCTTTACCCAGGACCCAGTTGCCGAGGCCGTTAAAGGCGGCCAGTGGACCGGGCAGATTGACTTTTCCGGAAAACTGCTCAACCACGTTGGGGATATTCTCGATGCCCAGCACGGTCAGATAGAGCATAACGCACCAGGCAACTTCGAACAGGACCGACGTCCCGTTCCAATACACCAGCGCGTGCCAGATATTGTAGTACTTGCCAAGGTCGAAAAAGACCGCCAGTCCGACCAGAAAATAACCGATAAAAGCGGTCAATATTGCCGGGCGCACCAGGGCGTGATACTTCTCGCGGCCGAAAATTTCGACAATCGCCGCAGTGGTGAAGCCACCGGCGGCCAGGGCAACGCCACAGGCAACGTCGAAGGCGATCCAGACGCCGAAGGGGTAGGCTTTGTTCAGGTTGGTGACCGAGCCAAAGCCTTCAAAAAAGCGGAAATAGGCGAATCCCGCCCCGGATACCATGAAGAAGATCAGAACCCAGAAGTTTGGGGTGATAAATTTCTGATGCAGCGGTGCCGCTTTAATACTCATCGTCACCTCCTAATTTGCCGGCAGCATTCTTGCGCCGCTGATTGTAGGCCATGATGCCGCCAAGGATGCTGTAGACGGCGATCGGCGGAATAAAATACTGGAAAATCCGGTGTTGAATGCTTTCTGTCAGCCCGGAGACCGCTTTGTAATTAAAATCAGGCAGACCAAGACCGGCAAAAGCGACCTGCGGTTTGGTCAGGTAAAGGACGTTGGTGCCGCCGACCTCTTTTTCGCCGTAGATGTGGTCGAGGTAGCGTTGCGGCTCGGCTTCAATCCGGTTGCGCGCCAGTTTAAGCAGATCGGTCCGCTTACCGAAGACAATCGCCTCTGCCGGGCAGGCGATAGCGCAGGCTGTTGGTTCGCCCTTTTTCAGCCGAGTTTCGCTGCACAGGGTACACTTTTTGATCGATGGAATGGCCCGCTGCCACTCGAACTGAGGGACGCTGAATGGACAGGCAACCATGCAGTAACGACAGCCCATACAAAGATCGGAATCGTACTTGACGGCACCGTTCGGTTGCTTCTTGAGCGCACCGACGATACAGGCCGACTGGCAGGCTGGATCGACGCAGTGCATGCACTGTTGCTTGACGAAGGTGGTCTCCTGGGTTGCAGCATCCTGATGCATCTTGATCAAGGTATAGGTGTGTTCGGAGAGTTCGCGAGGCGAATCGTAGATTGCATCACCGAAAACCTTCTGGTCGCCGATGGTGCTCTCAGTCGGCAGTTTGTTTTCGGTTTTGCAGGCCACCTGACAGGCTTTGCAGCCAATGCAGCGGGTGCTGTCGTTGAGCATGCCGTACCAGTTCGGATCCGGCTCCCGCTCATCGCGCGCCCGAGCCGGAGTGGCGACGCTGCAGACAGCAGCTCCACCGGCGGCAGCGCCGATTTTAAGAAATTTTCTTCGATCGAGTTTCATCGATTGCTCCTTCCGGAATTATCCTTTGTCGTCAGCAGATTTTTTCCCCAGCACCTTGGCACCAACAGCTCCGGCAGCGATGCCGGCCAGTGCGGCGTAGCCCGGTGTGGGATCGACCGATTTTTTGTGGTCGGTCATGATCGGGGGATATCCGGCAGGGGGAGTGACGGTATTCAATGGGACTGTGTCCCACATACTGTCTTCATAGGGATATTCCGGCTCGGTACAGCCGTTACAGGGGTGGCCATTTTCGATGCACCAGTTGGTGCCTGAGTTGAATTTTTTCTCCGGGCAGTTGCCGTGGGCCACCGGACCCTTGCAACCGAGCTTGTAGAGACAGCCTTCGTCGCCGAATTTGTCAGCGAAGGTCCCTTTGTCGAACTGGCCGCGCAATGGGCAGTTGTCGTGGATCAGCTTTTTGTAGTGCATCTCCGGGCGGCCAATCTTATCGAGCTTGATCGCTTCCGGGCCGTTAAGCAGTACTGCGGCCAGAGTACCAACGAACCAGTCTGGATGGATAGCGCAACCGGGCAGACTGATGGTCGGGGTGGTGATCCCTTCCTGCTGGAAAAACTCAGCGACACCGACTGAACCGCTCGGGTTCATATTGGCTTTAGTGACTCCACCGTAGGCCGCACAGCTACCGACGGCGATCACCGCTTTGGCTTTGTCGCCCATCCGTTTGATGTGGTCCTTGCCGGGGATGCCGTGGCCGTGGCTTTCACCGACTTCGCACATCATGCCGTCCTCAGCCAACATCACCGAACCTTCTACGACCAGGATAAAGGGCTTCTCTTCGGTGTCGTACATCGCCTGCATGGCCATATCGCCGCTGGCGGCCATAACTGTCGGGTGAAAATTCAGGGAAACGTGGTGCCCGGGAAGCACCTGGTCAAGCAGGATATCTTGAATGCGTGGTGCCAGGCTGTTCAGCAGTGAGACCGAACAGCCGCTGCAGCAACCGGAAGCCAGCCAGATGACCGGGGTTTCC
>DATFMC010000080.1:0-38165 GCA_035267105.1 Geopsychrobacteraceae bacterium | reverse complement strand
AGCCCTGATCCGCTTTAGGAGTGGGATTAGCTGCCTTGGCAAAGATATCAGTCTCGCCAAGACCCAACGCTTCACGTGCCTGCCTGGTTAAAGCGCAACCAATGATCAGAGGAATCCGACCACCGGCCCGAAACTCGTCGGGAACCGTTTCCGGCTTGATTTCGAAGGTGGAAACAATCTCGCCAGTTTCATTGGTGACTTCACCCTTTGCGGTATTGATAGTGACAACGTCGCCCATGTTCAGGCTGGAAACGTCCATTCGCAGAGGCAGAGCGCCCGAATCTTGAGCGGTATTGAAGAAAATCGGGGCGATAACACCACCGATGATCACGCCACCACGACGTTTGTTGGGAACCGCCGGGATATCATCGCCGATGCACCAAAGAACACTATTGCAAGCCGACTTACGGGAGGAACCGGTACCAACGACGTCACCCACAAAAGCAACCTGATGTCCTTCAGCACGCCACTTGGCGATCTCTTCTATGCCACCAGGAAAACGGGTCTTGCCCATCGCCAGTGCATGCAGTGGGATATCCGGACGACTCCAGGCATCACCAGCCGGGGAAAAATCATCAGTATTGATTTCACCCTCAACCTTGAAAACTTTAACTTTGATGGTTTCAGCCATCTCCGGCTTATCGGTAAACCACTCCGCTGCGGCCCAGCTCTCAACAACCTTCTTTGCTGCCGCATTACTTCTGGAGAGGTCAATCACCTGATCAGCAGCATCATAGACATAGGTCATGCCAGAGAGTGCACAAGCAGCCTCATCAGCCAAAGCAGAATCACTCAGAGCATCAATAAGTGGCTGGACATTGTAACCACCAATCATCGTTCCAAGTATCTGAACAGCTTTAACCTTGTCGATCAGCGGCGAAGTCTTGGCACTGGTGGTGATCTCAGCCAGAAATGCTGCTTTTACTTCGGCAGCAGGATCGACACCGGGGGAAACCCTCTCGGTGAGCAGTTCCATTAAAAGATCTTCTTGTCCTGCTGGTGGATTCTGTAGCAACTCACAGAGTTCTGAAGTCTGCTCAGGAGTAAGGGGCAGAGCAGGAATCCCCTGCGCGTTACGCTCCTCTTTTTGTTTCAAATAAACGTCTATCATCTCTCTCTCCTCTACAATAAGTTACAGCATCTGCTGCACGATTTGTTGTCTTGTTGTTAACAAACTTCTGATCGGCTAGGACAGTCAGACCGACATCGTAAGATTGCATACTGTATACGATTAAGCCAATGTCTGTCAATCTTTGCAGACACTGTTTTAATCCTTTTTGATTCTCTAAAAAGACCTATCCACCCAACCATAACTATCTGATTTATAGTATAGTATTAGCTTAATGACATATTATGTCACACCGCTGTTCAATAGTATCAGACATGATTAGTTCATCTCAACCACATCACAGGAGATATCATGTTTGAATTTCTTATGCTGTTAGCGTTCCTAACTATGAGCCTGAGTCAACTTTTGTCCATTTCTGATCGGCCTCCATCGAAACAGAATGATCAGCAGTCCAACAAACATCAAAAAAGACAAACGATTAAAGCTCCACGGAAAGTGGCCGCTCAACCTCGAAATCATCACTTGAAATTGCGCCACTCAGGTACTGTCATATCAGCGGTCAGCCGTTTACAGCAATAAATAAAGCCCTACCAGAAAGGAAGGGCTTTATCGTTTAAGCTTATGATGACAGAAGTTACTTCTCTACAATCTCAAGTAACTCCAGCTCAAAGAGCAGGACAGTATTTGGTTCAATCCGAGGTGGTGCACCCATTTCGCCATAAGCCAAGGATGGTGGAATAGCTACCTTTAATTTCTCCCCAACATGCATTAATTGAAGAATCTCAACCCAACCCGGAATAACCCCGCCAACCGGAAATTCTACAGGGTTCCCAGTTTGATAAGAACTGTCAAATTCGGTGCCATCAATAAGAGTCCCTCGGTAATGGACCCTGACCGTATCATCCTTGGTAGGTATCGCTCCAGCTGCCTTTGTAATAATCTTGTACTGCAGACCGCTTTCAAGAGATTTCACCCCTTCTTCTTTGGCGTTTTGCTTCAGAAACTCATTCCCTTTTTCAAGGTTTTCTTCAGCGATTTCAGCCTGCTCGGCCATAGCCCTCTGTTGTAACTGCTGCTGCAGAGAATTCAAAACCGTGCCCATCTCGGATTCTGACAGCAAGCCCTCTTCACTATTAAAAGCAGCAGTCAGTCCGGCAATCAAGATATCGAGATCAATGTTAAAATCAAGAGCCTCGACAGTCTTACCAATATTCATACCGACTGCGTAGCTGATTTTATCCTGATCATTTTCCAACGTATTGACTTCAGCGGCCCAGAGAGGGGCAGCAATAAAAGTGAAAAGTAGAGGAAGAAAAAGTAGACGTTTCATGACAACTCCTTGGTGATTTTGGACGTAAGAAAAAAGAAGGCCCGATGCAAAACATCGGGCCACAGAGATATCAGTCCAAGTCAAAACTGACAAGTGTTAATCAGCCAGTGACTTCTTTTGCCTTTTCAAATCCAAGGCTATAGGCTTTTTTATTCAAATCAACAAATGCCTCTGGAACTTTAGCCAGAACGGCTTTTTCGCCAGCCTCGCGTGAGACTGCGCCGGTCATGGCGATCATAGCGCCGAGTGCGACCACGTTAGCAACAATCTCACGGCCCAGATCTTCTTTGGCAGTGCGCATGATCGGAATTTTGACAACCTTGAAATCCCCCGCTGGCGCAGTAGGAGCAAAATCAGAATCGAGCAACAGCAAACCACCTGGTTTGATGCCGTTCGCATATTTGTCTGCAGCTTCCTGGGTCATTGCCAGGCAGGCATCAACGATAGTTGCCTTCGGGTAATCGATGGGATCATCAGAAATAATAACTTCCGATTTGGATGCACCACCACGAGCCTCAGGACCATAACTTTGGGACTGGACCGCGTACTTTCCCTCAATAATAGAGGCGGCCTCCGCGAGTATAATTCCGGCGGTGATCAGACCTTGACCACCAGCACCGGAAAACCGAATTTCATATCTTTCAGCCATGATTCAATTCTCCTTAAGGTGATCAAGCGCCACCGGCGCGTGCAATAACCTGTGCGTACTGCTCACAATACTCAGGCTTGTCTTCCTGATAAAGAACTCCAGTCAGGATCTTGCCTTCAAGTTGCTCAGCGGTCATCTTGCCTGCTGCTGCAACCGGAACTGCCATATCCTTGAGTCGCTTCATCATATCGACAACACTCCGGAACTTATTCCGACGACCATAAGTAGTCGGGCAATCATCAAGAATTTCAATGACTGACAATCCCTTATGCTTGATCCCTTCAGCAATCAACTTATCGATCTGGGTCGCATGGAACGCAGTCGTCCGTGCGACAAAACTGGCACCGGCACCGATAGCTAACTTGCTGATATCGAAGACAGGATCAGGGTTGCCATATACGGTGGTCGAAGCCTTGTCACCCGTAGGGGTACAGGGCGAGAACTGGCCGCCAGTCATCCCGTAGATGAAGTTATTAAGGATGACATAAGTCATATCAATGTTTCGACGACAGGCGTGGATGAAGTGGTTACCGCCGATAGCGGTTCCATCGCCATCACCACCAACGACGATGACATTCATTTCCGGCTTGGCCATCTTGACGCCGGTGGCAAAAGCAGCAGCGCGTCCGTGAGCGGTATGCAGAGTACAGAAATCCATGTAGCCGGGCAGACGACTTGCGCAGCCGATACCGGAAACGATGGCTGTGTTGTTCTTTTCCAACCCACAGGTATCCATGGCCCGGATCAGACCCTTCATCGCGATTCCATGTCCGCAACCAGGGCACCAGATGTGCGGCAACTTGCCGGGACGAATCGATTTTTCGTAATCATAAGCCATTTAAAGCACCTCCTTAACCTGAGCCATAATCTGACCAGGGTTGATCGGCTCGCCATCGACACGGCCAATGAAAGGAACCTCGCAGGCCCCTCTGGTCACACGCTCAACCTCAAGGTTCATCTGACCGAGGTTCAATTCGGCAACGACAATAGCCTTCGCTTGTTTTCCCAGTTCAGCAATACGCTTTTCAGGGAAAGGCCAAAGAGTGATGGGACGGAACAAGCCAACCTTAACACCCTCCTTCCGCAGTTCGTTAACCGCGTAACGAGCTGAGCGTGAGGTGGAGCCGTAAGCAAAGATTATCACCTCGGCATCATCGGTCATGTATTCTTCATTTGATTCAATGTCCGACTGTGCCGCATCAACTTTACGAATCTGGCGGCGTTGTTCATCATCCACCAGTTCAGCTTTTGTTGTCGGGAAACCGTCCTGGGCCTTATTCAGACCAGTGACATGGAAACGGTATTCGGAACCAAACGCCGCCAGTGGAGGAACGTCACCGAATGACGTATCGAACGGCTTGTACTCTTCAGGAGCAACTGTTGGCACAGTACGATCGATGATTTCAAGTTCACCCGGTTCGGGGAATTCGATCCGCTCTCGCATATGCCCAACAATCTCATCATAAAGAACTTGAACCGGCATGCGATATTTTTCAGCAAGATTGAAAGCTCGAACGGTCTCGGTAAAAATTTCCTGGCAGGAAGCAGGGACCAGAGCAATCGCAGCGTGGTCACCGTGAGTGCCCCACTTGGCTTGTTGAACATCAGACTGACCTGGTCCAGTCGGCATACCGGTTGAAGGACCGCCACGCATGACATTAATGATAACGCAGGGGACTTCTGCAATACAGGCGTAACCGATCAGCTCCTGCTTGAGGGAAACACCAGGACCCGAAGTCGCGGTCAAGGATTTTTGCCCGGTCAGGGAAGCCCCGATAACCGATGCCATAGCACCGATTTCGTCTTCCATCTGGATAAACTTACCACCGGTTTTGGGAAGTTCTTCAGAGAGAACCTCTGCAACCTCGGTAGACGGGGTAATAGGGTAGCCACCGAAAAATGTGCAGCCAGCATAGACAGCACCCATGGCGCATGCCGTATTCCCCTGTAATAGAGCTACTTTTTTAGCCACGAACCGACCTCCTCTATAGCGATTTACAGCTTGTGAACTTTGATGGCAAAGTCAGGACAGCGCAATTCACATTGCATACAAGCAATGCAAGCATCCGCATTGGCAACCCTGACAACAAAGGCGTCCATCTCAAGAACTTTCGTGGGGCAGAATTCTGCACAGATGCTGCACCCCTTACAGTACCTTTCGATGATTTCAATTTCCGCTTTCGCACTCATTCGCGTCATTCTCCTTTAACTTCGTGTTTTGCCGTGATCATCGGCGCTTCTTTAGTAAAGCGGCGGAATACTAGCATAAGCGGCGATTCTAAGCCAGCATAAATGTATACACATTGTGCCGGCTGATCGGCTCACCAGACGGCACTTCACTACTTAATGCGCATATTTATATACTTCTTCTGAAAGAAAGGCAGCCTTTCGGCTGCCTTTCTCTATTTACTAATCAGCTTTCCTAGATCCCCATACTGCCAACAAGTTCCTTGACAGCGGCAACAGAGTTATCCATCAGAGCTTGTTCAGTTTCATCAAGTTTGAACTCGATGATCTTCTCAATCCCGGCGGAACCGAGTACGCAGGGGACCCCAACGTAAAAACCTTTAACACCAAACTCACCATTCAACAGTGCGCAAGTTGGCAGAACACGCTTCTGGTCTTTGAGAATTGATTCAGCCATTGCAACGGCGGAAGAAGCAGGACTATAGAAAGCGCTACCATTGCCGAGCAGTTTAACGACTTCTCCGCCCGCAGCTTTGGTACGTTCAACCATAGCAGTCATGACTTCCTGAGCTTTTTCGGCACCATATTTCTGCTCCAGCAGTTCCATAACCGGAATACCGTTGACGCTGGCATAGCGAACCAAGGGGACCATGGTATCACCATGACCACCGAGGGTCATTGCAGTTACATCCTTAACGGAAACGCCGAGTTCCCAAGAGATAAACGCGGCGAAACGGGCTGAATCAAGAACACCAGCCTGGCCCATGACGCGCTCAGGCGGGAATCCGGTGATCTTCTGGCACAGAGTAACCATTGCATCGAGAGGATTGGAGATGATGATAACAAAGGAATCAGGAGCGTACTGCTTGATCCCTTCAGCAACCGTGGTCATAATCTTGGAATTGACCTCGATCAGATCGTCACGGCTCATGCCAGGTTTACGCGGCAAACCTGCAGTCACGATAACAACGTTGGACCCTGCAATATCCTTGTAGTCGTTGGTGCCCGTGACGCTGACGTCAAAACCATCTACCGGGGAAGCTTCTGCGATATCCAGAGTCTTTCCCTGAGGCATGTTTTCGACAATGTCAAATAAAACGACATCACCAAGCTCACGCAGTGCGCAAAGTTGAGCAAGTACGCCACCAATCTGTCCGCCACCGATCAACGAAATTTTAGGTCTAGCCATTCTCTCTCTCCTTTATACGATAAATTCGCCTGCCGACAATTGGCAGACCAGGATAAAATCCGTATGCGCTGCCAGCGATACCAGTCGCCTAGCGGTGTATACAGTATACAAACAATTTTTGACTGTCAAGAGCCTTTGCGCTTGAAAGTAATTTTATCCCTACCGGTTACCCACGCTGAAAAACCATTCACCGTCTTGTTTCCGGGGATAAGACAATAAGATTCTGTTTTTACAGGTTAATCAATACGATACAACAAAGACATTTCATATAAAAAAAGCCCGCCGGAAGGCGGGCTTTTTTTATTGCAAAACAGCGTACTATTTACATCACATCAATGATGGCATTCAGGGTCGCACTCGGGCGCATGGCTGCATCAGCTTTGGCTGGATCAAACTTGAAGTATCCGCCCACATCAACAGGAGACCCCTGGCAGTCGATCAACTCAGCATCGACTTTGTCAACATTCGCCTCAATCTCTGCAGCCACCTTGGCAAAGCGTGCCTTCAAGTCAGCATCCTTGTCCTGAGCGGCGAGTGCCTGTGCCCAGTAGAAAGACAGATAGAAGCTGGCGCCTCGATTATCGATCTCCTTGACCTTACGGGAAGGCAGCTTCTGATTTTCCAGATACTGGCCGATAGCAGCGTCGAGCGTCTCGGCTAAAATCTCCGCTTTTGGATTATTATCAGCGGCGGCAGCCTGCTCCAGAGACGGAACCAACGCACAGTACTCACCGAGAGAATCCCACCGGATGTGACCTTCTCTGAGGAACTGCTCAACGTGCTTCGGAGCAGAGCCACCGGCGCCGGTCTCGAACAAGCCACCACCGTTGATCAGAGGAACAATGGAGAGCATACGAGCCGAAGTACCCAGTTCCAGAATCGGGAACAGGTCGGTCAGGTAATCCCGCAGAACGTTACCGGTCACTGAGATGGTGTTCAGCCCTTTGCGAACGCGCTCGAGGGAGAAACGCATTGCCTCAACCGGAGGCATAATACGAATATCCAGACCAGTGGTATCGAACTCAGGCAGGTACTTGTTGACCTTCTTGATAATCTGCTGATCGTGACCACGCTTCTCGTCAAGCCAGAAAATGGCCGGCTCACCGGAAGCTTTAGCGCGGGTAACCGCCAGCTTGACCCAGTCCTTGATCGGAATGTCTTTCGCCTGACTGGAGCGATAAATATCGCCAGTTGAAACCGGTTGCTCCATAAGGACCTGGCCGCCAGAGCTAACGACCTGAAAGGTTCCTGCAGAAGGTGCCTCAAAGGTTTTGTCGTGGGAACCATACTCTTCGGCTTTTTGCGCCATCAAACCGACGTTGGCGACACTACCCATGGTGGCCGGGTCGAACTGTCCATTTTTATTGGCGTCTTCGCAGATCTCTCGGTACATGGTGGCGTAGCAGCGATCGGGAACCATGGCGATGGTGGTCTGAAGTTCATCAGCCTTGTTCCACATGCAACCGCCGTCACGAACAACGTTCGGCATCGAAGCGTCAACAATGACGTCGTTTGGAACGTGCAGATTGGTGATGTTCTTGCGGGAATCGACCATGGCCAGAGCAGCCTGGCCTTCGTAGCAGGCGTTGATGTCGGCTTCGATTTCGGCTTTTTTGTCAGCCGGAAGTTTATTCAGTTTGCCGAGGATATCGCCCATCCCGTAGTTTGGGTTGGCACCGATCGATTTCAGGGTGTCACCATGTTTCTTAAGAGCGTCCTTGAAATAAACCTTGACGCAGTGACCGAACATGATCGGATCGGAGATTTTCATCATGGTGGCTTTAAGGTGCAGGGAAAGCAGCACGTCTTTTTCTTTAGCCTCTTGGGCCGTCTTGGCGTAGAACTCTTGCAGTTCAGCGACCTTCATTACCGAGCTGTCAAAAACTTCGCCAGCCTGCAGGGCAACTTCTTTTTTAACTTCAACATTGCCAGCTTCGTCAACAAACTGAATTTTGACAGTATCAGCCTTATCCATAGTGACCGATTGTTCGGTCTCGTAGAAGTCGCCACCCTCCATGTGAGCAACACGGCACAAGGATGTGCCGGGAGCGGGCCACGGCTTCATCATCCGGTGCGGGTTCTTCTGTGCGAATTTCTTGACCGAAGCAGCGGCGCGACGGTCGGAGTTGCCTTCACGCAGAACCGGGTTAACGGCAGAACCGAGGCATTTGGCGAAACGGGCCTGCAGCTCTTTTTCAGCCTGAGTGTTGGCTTCTTCCGGATAATTCGGAATATCGTAGCCCTTTTCCTGCAGCTCTTTGATACAGGCCTGTAGTTGAGGGATCGATGCGCTGATGTTCGGCAGCTTAATAACGTTGGCTTCAGGGGTCAGAACGATGTCACCAAGCTCCGACAGACAGTCGGGAATCTTCTGCTCTTCAGTCAGTTTGTCGGGGAAGTTTGCAATGACCCGACCGGCCAGGGAAATGTCCTTGGTCTCAACGTCAACACCGGTACCTTTGCAGAATGCCTGAACGATCGGCAGAAAAGCATAAGTAGCTAATGCCGGTGCTTCATCAATTTCTGACCAGATAATTTTTGCCATGTCTCTCTCCTTGTTATTGTCTGTTTCACCTAAGGAACAAAAGCAGACCATACGGGTCCGCCAAATCAAATTAACTCTTCTAATACAGCCACTTAAGAAAGAAGACGGGCCTCAGCCCGCCCAAATAATGTTGTATACAGTATACAAACTATATTTGACTGTCAAGTTCATTTGCAACAGAAAAAACCATCGCACCAACCGGCGTGTCACAGCCTTAACGGGTCCAATTTTTATCGAATAGAGAGTGCGGGGTTACCCCGCACTCCTCCCACGCCACCCTACTTACGGTTTCGTACACAGAGGCTCACGACGTGTTTTTAAAACGATGAACTGATTCATATGTGAACACCCCCGTCCAGAGGACGGGGGTGTTCTGCTTCCCACTTAAACGGATGGCGCTTTCGGCCCACGCGCCCTGCAAGCCGCATTATAAAAAAGGGATACTATCCGGCACACCTTCTCAGACAATTTGTTGTAGCGAAATCTACATCCTTTCTAGCGTTTCAATCCCCAGCAGAGCTAGCCCTTGCTTGAGAATTTTTGCTGTAACCAGAGACAGAATCAGGCGACTTTTCCTGACCTGTTCCTCCTCCGCCCCCAAAACCGGACAGTTCTTATAAAAGCTGGAAAAGAGTCCTGCCAGTTCGTACAGATAACCGCACAGAAAATGAGGGCAGCCGCGATCTGAGACACGCATGACGATCTCTTCAAACTGAACAATTTTAGCCGCGAGTTCTTTTTCATACTCTTCGTTCAGCAGCACCTTCCCCTGTAGTTCTCCTTCAGCGATGCCAGCTTTTCTGAAGATACTGGCGACCCGCGTGTAAGCATAGAGAAGATAGGGGGCAGTATTTCCCTCAAAACTGATCATATTGTCAAAGCTGAACAGATAGTCACTGGTGCGATTTTTCGACAGATCGGCATACTTCACCGACGCGACACCAACCACGCGACTGATGTTGTGCAGCTCATCTTCACCCATCTCGGAATTTTTCTCTTTGACCAACCGATAAGCACGACTTTCCGCTTCATCTAATAACTCGGACAGCTTGGCGACTCCACCGCTACGGGTTTTGAACGGGGTTCCGTCTTCACCCATGACAGTGCCAAAAGCCATATGTTCCAGTTCTGTCTGCGGGTTGACGAACCCCGCCTTGCGAGCGACGGCAAACAGCTGCCGGAAATGAAGGGACTGGCGAATATCAACAAAATAAAGTACCCGATCTGCCTGCAGGGTTTTCTGTCGATAACGGATCGCAGCCAGATCGGTGGTCGAGTACAAAAAACCACCACCCTGTTTCTTTACAATCATCGGCAAAGGCGTTCCGTCCTGCCCATGAAATTCATCCATGAACACACATTGCGCCCCTTGGTCCTCGGTCAGCATCCCGACAGCATTCAAATCGGTCAACACCTTCGGCAGGTCGTCGTTGTAAGCACTTTCTCCCATAACATGTTCACGGGTCAGGGAAACATTGAGCCGGGTATAGAGATCATGACAATGTGCCAGCGAGATATCGAGAAACTCCTGCCACAATTTATTGCAGTAGTCATCTCCGGATTGCAGCTCAACGACCAGCTGTCGAGATCGATCTGCAAATTTCTCTGATTCATCAAAGCGGGTTTTGGCTGCCCGGTAGAAGTCTTCAAGATCAGCAAGCTGCATCTTCAATTCTCCGCCCTGCTTATGCAGCTCTTCCATGTGCGCCAACAACATTCCGAACTGGGTTCCCCAATCACCAACATGGTTTTGTCGCAGAACGGAGTGTCCAAGAAATTCAAGCGCCCGGGAGACAGCATCACCGATAATCGTGGAACGCAAATGGCCGACATGCATCTCTTTGGCCAGATTCGGGGAAGAATAATCGACCACAACTCTCTGCTTATTCTCTGCCTCTGCCACTCCGGCCCTCGGATCAAGAAGGGCTGCTTCAACCTGCCCGGCCAACCAATCGGGGTTAAGATAAAAGTTGATAAAACCGGGACCGGCGATCTCTACCTTTTGCACCAACTCAGAGGTTGGCAGGTTTTCAGTGATTCGTTGCGCCAGTTCACGAGGATTCGATTTTGCCGCTTTGGAGAGAACCATCGCCAGATTTGTTGCCAGGTCGCCATGTGCCTTGTCCCTGGTACGATCCACCTGAAATACTGGAATGACTTCTGCTGGCAGAAGCCCCTTCTGCTTCATTGCTTCTACGGTCTTTTCAAGTAACTTCTGTATATACTCTTTCACCGATTTCTCCTGACTTCAGAATATCAAAAAAACAAACGCCAATAATTTCACCTCTATCGGCAAAATGCAATTTTTCTATCGATTACAATCATTTTTTATTGGCGACCCTTCCGACATCTGAGACAGCACCTGATACGCAAGCCCGAACAATAAATGCAGACTTGAAATCCTCCCTCTGAAAGCGGTACTATTCACTGGCCGAAACTCTTTTCCCAAAAGGATTTTACTATGAACATCAGGGTTCTTAACCTGCTTCTACCTGTTCTGTCGCTACTCATTCTGTCTGCCCCGGCGATTGCCGAAACACGTTACATCGTTGATCAGATTGTCGTCAACCTGAGAGAAAATGCAGACAATCAATCAGCCACCATCAAGAACCTCAGAACCGGAACTCCTTTGGAAATACTTGAAGAGGATAGCTCCTACGTCAAGGTTCGAATCAGTAGTGGCGAGGAAGGCTACATAAAAAAACAGTACGTCACGAGCGAGATTCCCAGCCCGATTATTATTGCGCGGCTCGAAAAAGAGCAGGATCGACTGAACAAAGAGTTGGCCCAGCTGAAACAAGCAAAAAAAAGCCAGCTCGAACTGAAAAACAGCGCAGAAGACGAACTCGCAAAGATGGACGCACTCCTCGCGCAAACCAAACAGGAATTGAAACTCCTCACTGACAAATACGAAGATCTTCGTTTTAAATCGGAGCATATCGTTCAATTGGCTGAAGAGAAGGAGCTTCTGGACGCCGAGCACAGCAAGCTATCGGCTGAAGTTCTGGAACTGCGTAAAGAAAATGAAGGATTTCTGCGCTCAAAGGCGATTCGCTGGTTTCTCGCCGGAGGTGGGGTCTTTCTGTTTGGCTGGATTATCGGAAAGATTTCACGGAAAAACCGTCGCGACGGGCTCTATCGATAGAAAAAACGCTGATCATCCGCAGTACCATTCAGGAGCCTGTTCGCGTGAAATTTCCCATGCAGAAACTTCTCTACCCCTTCCTGCTACCGAACGGATTGTTGTTTGTGGTTACTGCGGTGTTTTTATCGCGCGACACACTGCCAGAAAGCATAATCCCCTTTCTCGAGATTTTCCCACCTGTGGTACTGGGCATCGCCATGCTGCTCGGTTGGCGTTTCAATCGTACACGTCTGATTTATGCCATTCTGATACTCTTTCTCTCCGATCGCATTCTGGATTATTTTTCGACTGCCGGCAGCAGCAGCCAGTTTGTCTTTGTCATCGTCACCACAGCCCTGCCGCTCAACCTGTTAATCGTCTCCCTGTTCAAAGAGCGGGGTCTTTTCAACGCAAGGGGAGCCATCTGGCTGGCATTTCTGACGGCACAGGTCATCGGTGCTTCATGGCTCTACGCGCACCTGCTCAAACAGTCCATATTCTGGCTGAGATATCAGGCTTTGCCATTCCCTCTCGACCTGCAACCGACGCTCACTCAACCGACCCTCTTGATGTTCTTTCTTTCGTTGTCGATTCTGACAATTCGTTTCTATCTGCGACCTGCAGCATTGGAGGCTAGTTTTCTTTGGGCGCTGGCAACGATTCTGTTCGGCCTTCTTTATCCGGACGGACAGGCGTTAACTCTCTATTTTGCCGCAGCGGGTCTGATGCTGGTGATTGGCGTCGTAGAGACATCGCATTTTATGGCTTATAGAGACGAATTGACCGGGCTGCCAGAGCGGCGCGCCCTGAATGAAGCATTGGCGAAGCTCGGTAGCAAATACACCTTTGCCATGCTCGATATCGATCATTTCAAAAAATTTAATGACACGCATGGACATGATGTCGGTGACCAGGTTCTGAAGATGGTTGCAGCTAAATTATCCAATGTTACAGGAGGAGGAAAGACCTACCGCTTTGGCGGAGAAGAGTTTTCCATCATCTTTCCACGGGCCGGCGTTGAGGACGCCCTCCCTCACCTTGATCAAGTCCGGGAAGCCGTCGCCAATGCCAGATTTATCCCGCGCGGGAAAGACCGACCGAAAAAGAAACCGAAACGAATAACCTCAGGCAGCAAGACGACAAAGCCCCTCAGTGTCACGATCAGCATCGGCGCAGCTGAAAAAAAACCTGAATTCCCCAACTCCGATCAAATCATCAAAGCTGCTGACCAGGCCCTCTACCGGGCAAAGAAAGCGGGGCGAAACAGGGTCTGCGTTTAAAGCATCCCAGAACATTTTGCCGCTTCGTTCGCCGAGTTTGCGGAGCATGTTCAAAAAGCATCCGCAGGCAAGGAGTCAAGTTTTTCTCTGTGCTCTCCATTCTCCCTGTGGTAAAAGTCCATTTTTTTTTAAGCCTGTCATGAGGAAAGAGTATGAGACAGAGAACCTTGCGAGCTGACTTTTTGCTGATTTTAACCGCAGCAATCTGGGGATTCGCCTTTGTAGCTCAGCGGGTCGGGATGGATTATGTCGGTCCCTATACCTACAATGCGGTCCGGTTTGCCATTGGCAGCTTGTCGCTGGTTCCTCTGATTATGCTGCACAGAACCAAGCAACGGCACGCCCATCCGGAAATCCCACCAGGGAACGGTCGAACGATCCTGGTCGGTGGCCTGATCGCAGGTTTGGCCCTCTTCGCCGGGGCGTCCTTGCAACAGGTTGGGTTGGTCTACACGACAGCCGGAAACGCAGGTTTTATCACCGGGCTTTATGTCGTTATGGTGCCATTACTCGGATTGCTGTGGAAGCAATACCCATCAACAGGGACGTGGATCGGAGCCGTGCTGGCGACTATCGGCCTCTATTTCCTAAGCGTTACCAATGAATTTACGATCTCCTTCGGTGATTTTCTGGTTTTTCTCAGTGCGTTCTTCTGGGCGGGACATGTCCTGATTATCGGTTGGCTCTCCCCGAAAATGGATTCTTTGAAGCTGGCGGCCGTTCAGTTCGCCATCTGCTCAGTGCTCAGCCTGGCTGTTGCTATGAACATTGAAATCATCGAACTTGCTACTATCATGCAAGCAGCCGTACCGATCCTCTACGGTGGTCTCTTCTCTGTCGGGATCGCCTACACCCTGCAGGTCGTGGCTCAGCGTGACGCTCACCCGGCACACTCTGCAATCATCCTCAGCATGGAAGGAGTTTTTGCGGCAATCGGAGGCTGGTTGCTGCTGGGAGAAGTGCTCTCTGGGCGCGGGCTGATCGGTTGCGGGTTGATGTTAATGGGAATGTTGCTATCAGAGCTTTCTGGATATCTGACGAAAGAGAAGAATTAATTTTTGTGATCTCTTCGATCCGGCTCTAAAAAAGTGACCATTCCACGCACAACCGTGAAATGGTCACTTCAATAAAGAAAAAATCACAATTTACTTCTCAGTCTATTCCTCAGTCTATTCCTTGACGTCGTCGCCGACCTTGATCAATTCAACATCAAAGATCAACACAGAGTTTGGACCGATCTGAGGGCCGGCACCTCTCTCACCGTAGGCCAACGCCGAGGGGATGACCAACTGCCACTTAGCCCCCTCTTTCATCAACTGTAAAGCTTCTGTCCAACCAGGAATCACACCGCCAACCGGGAAGGTTGCAGGTTCTCCCCGCTTATGAGAACTGTCAAATTCAGTACCATCGACCAGGGTTCCCGTGTAGTGTACGGTGACCTTGTCATCAACCGACGGAGAGGGCCCCGTCCCCTCTTCGATAATTTTATACTGCAAACCGCTCTCAAGCGTCACCACACCCTCTTTCTTGGCATTCTCAGCAAGAAAGGCATCACCCGACTCCTTGTTTACGGATGCCATCTCCTCGGCCCGGGCTTTTGCTTTCGCAGTCAGTTCTTCCTGGATTTCTTTTTTAACTTGTTCGATTTCTTCAACCGTCATCATCGGCTCAGCGGCATTGACTCCATCTTCAAGGCCCTTCAAAAAGATATCAAGATCAACATCAAGCTCCTGAAGTTTAAAATTCTGGCCAAGAGACAATCCATAGCTGTAACTGAATTTGTCCTTTAAATTATTAAGCTCTATTTTCTTTTTTCCCTCTTCGGCAACACAACCGACTGAGAGCAGCAGACCAACTGTCAGAGTTAGAAAAACAATACGCATTTTCATTTCCTTACCTTTCCGTGAGTGAGTGTTGAATCAGGATAAATCCCGCTAATTTAGCAAACGCAATTCCAAACATCCATTAAATTTCACCTGAGCGCACAGAGAATTACCAATCTCATTTTTGCCGAGATATCCTGACTGAAGTGAATATTGTGACCATGAAGAGATCACCTTGGTGTCATCTATAGCGTCTTTTCCGAATCCGATTCGCTTAATTCTTTTGAGTCATTCCCTGGCTAGCTGTCAATCCTAACAGCGAATAGCGTATCACAAAATTTCCACACTGGCATCATCACAGCAAACCATGGCTTGTCTTCTTATCGGATCGACACCCTGCCTTTATTGCCATTTATCGGAATTTTCGCATAGGAAGAACCATCACCTTCCCAAAGGCAAATCCGCACAAAAATCAAGCGTGCCGATAACTGCAGAAGATGGTATCCGCTTCAAGTAAACGGGGTATCAAACCCGCAGAGACAAAAACCGGGGTTTGTGGATCTGGTCCAAAACTAACCGTTTTTGGGGTCATTTCTTTCATTGGCCTTATTTCGCGGCTTCTTTCCCGGCCAGGTAACCCGTTGACCAGCAGACCTGAAGATTAAAGCCGCCTGTGGGGCCGGCAAGGTCAACGATTTCCCCTGCAAAAAAAAGATTGCTCACTTTTTTGGAGCGCATGGTGCGCATATCAATATCGCGTAGCGAAACCCCTCCTTCGGTGACAATCGCTTTATCGAACCCTTCACAACCAGTCACCTGCATCTCCAACCCTTTGAACAAACCGAGAAGACGCTTGCGCTCCATCTTTGACACGGTATGGCATTTCTTGTGCGGGTCAATCCCTGAAAGACGAACAAAAAGGGGGATCATATCTTTGGGCAGCAAACTGCCCAGCGAATTACGAAAATCCTTGTTACTGTGTGCTATCAACTCTCGCTGCAGTCTTTGGTCAAAGAGTTGATGCTCAACCGCTGGCTTGAGATCAAGCACCAGGCTGACCTTGCCACGCGTTAGCGCCGCTCTGATTGGTCCGCTCAGATCCAGGATGATCGGCCCACCAATCCCGTTATGAGTAAAGAAGGCCTCCCCAAACCGCTCTGCTATTGTTTTTCCTTTCTGACGGACCGAAATTTGAATATTTTTGAGATTAAAATGACTGACCTCAGCAGTCCAGGGCTCTTCAAGAAGGACAGGAACCAATGAAGGCTCCGGTTGTACCAGCTTATGCCCCAGAGCTTCTGCCCAGCGATAGCCATCACCAGTGCTCCCGGTCTTGGGGTAAGACAGGCCGCCAGTGGCAATAATCAGATTGCGTGTAACAAACTCTTCCCGTCCGGTCTGTACAACAATCGAACGATCTTCGTGATGGCGAATTCCTTTGACCAGACAACTGGTGAAAACCTCTGCGCCGGAGTCACGAACAAATTTATTGAGAATTTTTTGTATATCACCCGCACCGCCATGGGCGGGGAAAATTCTGTCGCCGCGCTCCACTTTCAGCTGTAAACCACGTTGCTCAAAAAATTCCACAACCTCGTTCACACCAAAAGTGTAAAGTGCTGTCAGAAAAGACTTGCCATTCCTGCCGAAGTGTTCAGAAAAGCGCTTCTGGTCAGGTTCACTGTTGGTGACGTTACAGCGCCCTTTTCCAGTGATCAGAAGCTTTGCGCCACATTGACGATTTTTTTCCAGCAGCAGCACCTGTGCCCCTTCCAGCGCAGCGAACCCTGCGGCAAACATGCCAGCAGGTCCTCCCCCAATAACAATCACATCATATTTTTCACACATTCAGGTTCCATCTTTCTGTCAGAGTTAAGGCTATTATCTGCCCTGATGAAGGCGTTGTCCATGTCCCTTTTCTCAAGCATCAATTACTATCTGAAGTTTGCGGTGAGACAACTTGCCCAACGGCATGCTCTGTGCTATCTATAGCTGACAACTTAAGTCACCTATGATCACTATGGATTGCACATGAATATCGAGCAGATGAAGACTGTCCTGCGGGAAATACTGGTCAATACCGACCTGACCCCCTGCGTGGTTGGACATCGGGGTGTTGGCAAGACCGCCGGCATCATTCAAGTTTGCCGTGAGCTTTCAAAAAGCTACATCCCTCTTCGACTTGGGCAGATGGAAGTCGGTGATCTGGTCGGCCTCCCCTATCGGGAAGGTGAGATCATGTATTGGTCTCGGCCAAGCTGGTGGCCCGCAGAAAATGATCCTCCGGCCATAATTCACTGCGATGAGCTTAACCGTGCGCAACAGGAAGATACGTTACAAGCTATCTTTCAATTTGTGGAACCTCCTGCCGAAGGTCAGCAACGAGCCTTACATACGCACAAACTTGCGTCACAACATCGTGTTGTGGTTGCGATCAACCCTCCCGACGGGAGTTATCAGGTCGCTCCCCTTGACCGTGCCCTGCTCGACCGGATGATCATCCTGCAGGTTGAAAGTGATGCTGACTGTTGGGGCGCGTACGCAAGTCGAGAACAATTCCATCCGCAGGTCCAACAATTTGTCGCCGCCAACCAGCAACTTCTTTCTCAGGGAAACAAGCAATTTGACATGCAGGTTGAGCCTTCCGAACGTGCATGGGAGATGGTCAGCGTCCTGAAACAATCATGCCGCTTTCCTGCCGCACTGGAAATGGAAGTTTACAGTGGCATTATCGGCCGGGAAGCAGCGGTCACCTTCCTGGGGTGGTGCGCAGAGCAAAAGGACCGGCCTCTGCGAGGGGAAGATATTCTTAATCGGTGGGACGACGTTGCGGATCAGGCGAAACAGCAAAGGGACGACATTCAGGCCGCCAGCATCAATGATTTGCTGATTCACCTGAAAAACAACGCTCCTCCCTCCCCCCAACAGCAGGACAACCTGATCGCGTTCATAGCAATCCTTCCACGCGACATGCGTTTCGGCCTGGTGAAGTCCTTATTGCGAATCCCGGCAATCGCATCCATTATCAGTCAGGACAAGTATGATGATGTCGTTCTTGAGACCATCAACCGCATCAGTGAAGAGGTCGCCTGAGCACCATGCGTCTCCTTGAAGACACTATTGTGCGGCTATTGAAGCGCAGACCGTTTTACGGTCAGTTCCTGTTACAGTTTCGTCGCCGTACCGGCCAAGGGGTGAAGGCACTCGGTGTGACTATCAGCGATGGCACTCCGGTTCTGACTCTTAATCCCGAAATATTCGCCCTGTTCAGCCCACCGGAGCAGGAGGCACTGCTGGAGCATCTCATCAAACACGTGCTCCACCTGCACCCTGCGCGCCGTAAAGAACGCAATCCCCGCTACTGGAATCTGGCCTGCGACATGGCGATCAACCAATCGATAGCCAATCTGCCACCAGAAGCAGTCCAACCGGGCCGGTTCCGACTCCCGGAAAACCTGGCCGCTGAAGAATACTACGCAAAGCTGATTCAGCGACCGTCACTGGGTAATCAGAAGGGAGACGGTCATGGTGACGAGGGGAGGGATAATCTCGGCGAGAAACCCGACAGCGGGAATTTTGACCGATCAGATCACAACCCGTTCCCTGAGCCCATAGATGACCACGGTATCTGGCAGGAAGCGGACCGTACCCCGCTCGCACTCTCCGAGCAGGTGGTCACAGAGATGGTACGTAGCGCCACGCGGAAAAACCATGGGGAAGTCCCCGATGATATCAAAAGGCTGATTGAACCATTTTTGAAACCTCCTGCTATCCCCTGGCAGCAGATATTGCGCCAATTTATCGGCACTGCCGGTCGGGTCGGACGCACTTCAACCTGGCAACGCAATCATCGACGCTTTGGACACTTCACCCCGGGGCAGCGTAAAAAACAGTTACTCAATCTGGTTATTGGGGTCGATACCAGCGAATCGACCGACACCCTGGAGCTGCGTGAAGCTTTTGCTCGTGAACTGCTGCAGATTGCCCGTGGCCGCCAAAGTCGAATCACCGTCCTCTATGCCGGGAGCACCATCCGCAAGATCGACTCTTTCAACGGCAGCCGGCAAGCCACCGAAGTGATACGTGGGGGCGGCTTTACTGATTTGCGCCCGGTTTTTGAACATGCCCGGCAGATGCAGCCCCGGCCGGCCGCGATCATCTATCTGACGGATGGATATGGACCGGCCCCAGAACGGATGGATATTCCGACCCTGTGGGTTTTGAATAAAGAAGGCAAAAAACCTGTCGATTGGGGTGTTGAGTTGTGCCTCGACACTTGATGAAGAAAGATAGAGACTGATGACCGATACCCACCTGCAACCGATGACGGAAGCATCTCTGCGAGAACTGCTTGAAGAGTCCGGAGCTAAAGTCATGTCCCGTTCCGGTCGAAATGAACATTACGGTTCACCACGAGAATTCTCTTTTGAAGTCAAAGCCATCTTCGAAAACAAGCTCGGCCTCCATCTGCAAGCCCGTCAATTCACCTATCGCGATCCCTGGGAAACCGAAGGACGAATCAATGATTTGATCGACGTCTCGCTACTTAAAGACGGAAGCTACAGTGAACTACCCAAGGGTTATCCGTATTTTCAAGGTCAGGACATGGAGCAAGAGATTGATATGGAGCGACTGAAAGAGATTATAGCCTGCGTTCGAGATATCAATCCGAAAATCTACACCCTGCAGAAGCTGACCGGGGACTTTTAACAGAATTATCACTTTGCGAGATCCATGGGAGCAATCGATCCTTGACAGAGACCCCTGAAATAAGCACTCTACTGCCTGTCCAGACTAGAAGAGAGAGCCCTTTTTGAAACAATACCCCGACAACAAGGAGAACAATCATGAGCGTAACTAATCCTGTTATTCTGCTGCAGACCAGCATGGGAAACATCAACATTGAGCTCGACACAGAAAACGCACCGATCAGTTCAGAGAACTTTCTGAGTTATGTCAACGATGGATTTTTTGACGGCACGATCTTTCATCGGGTCATTCCGGGATTCATGATCCAGGGTGGCGGCTTTACCGCCGACATGAAACAGAAATCGACCAAAGGAGAGATCAGGAATGAGGCGACCAACGGACTGAAAAATCTGCGCGGTACCCTGTCGATGGCGCGGACCCAGGTGGTTGACAGCGCAACCTGCCAGTTCTTTGTCAATTTGACTGATAATGACTTTTTGGACCACAAGGGTCCTGCTCCCCACACTTACGGCTATGCTGTTTTCGCCAAAGTGATCGATGGTATGGACGTGGTGGATGCCATCGCTGCTGTTGCTACCGGCAATAATGGCATGCATCAGGATGTGCCGAAAGAGGCAGTGATTATTCAATCTGCAACAGTTCAGGGTTAACGACACTTTATTCGGACACCAGAACAAGGGCTGCTCTTTAGTGGAGTGGCCCTTGTCGCTGTTAACACCGTAATCCGCACTCTGGTACATATAAACCTATGGATTTTTTGACACTCTTCGGAATAGCCGTTGCGCTGGCTATGGACGCCTTTGCTGTGGCATTGGCGACCAGCCTGAGCCTGCCGCGTCTGACAGGGCGTCACCTCTTCCGTTTCGGTTTTCACTTCGGTCTATTTCAGGCATTGATGCCGATTATAGGCTGGCTGGCCGGCTTGTCTATCCGGGAACATATTGAAGCCGTCGATCACTGGCTGGCGTTTCTGTTGTTGGGAATGGTTGGTGGCAAGATGCTCTGGGAGGCATTTCATCCCGACATTGAAGAACGATCAGAAAAAGATCCGACTCGGGGCTGGTCTCTGGTCATGCTTTCGATCGCGACCAGCATTGATGCTCTTGCCGTAGGGCTGACCCTCTCCATGCTCGGGCTGAGCATCTGGACGCCTGCAATCGTGATTGGACTTACTGCCGGGGTCTTGACTTTGATCGGAATGGTTCTCGGGAGAAGATTAGGAATGCATTGGGGAAGCCGTGTGGAAATTCTTGGTGGATTCATCCTGATCGGAATCGGCCTTAAAATCTTATTGGAGCACACCCTCTGACCCTGAAGGAATGAGGGCCACTCAGCAATCAGAAAGAAGATACGCAAAAAGAGAGGCAAGCCACTTGGCTTGCCTCTCTTTTTGCGTTCCTATGGTACGAAAGTTAAAGACCCGCGCGAGACCTCAACGACTCGACACGATCCTTCATCTCCCATTTAAATTCTGGAAGCTCGCGACCAAAGTGGCCGTAGGCAGCCGTTTTCCGATAAATGGGGCGCAAAAGATCCAGTTGTTCAATAATTGCCGCCGGTCTCATATCAAATTCATCTCGGGCGACTTCAGCAATTTTGTCAGATGGAATCCGCCCGGTACCGAAGGTATTAATCATAACCGAAACAGGCTCAGCGACACCGATGGCATAGGCCAGTTGAACCTCACATTTATCGGCAAGACCAGCAGCAACGATATTCTTCGCCACATAGCGGGCCATATAGGAGGCGCTGCGATCCACCTTGGAGGGGTCTTTGCCACTGAATGCCCCACCACCATGAGAACCGTGTCCACCATAAGTATCAACGATTATTTTACGACCGGTCAAACCACAATCCCCCATCGGGCCACCAACCACAAAACGCCCGGTCGGGTTAATCAGAAAGCGGGTTTTGTCATCAAGCAGATGAGCCGGAAGAACCGGCTTAACGACCTCTTCGATGATCGCTTCCTGAATCTGGGCGTGAGTCACATCCGGGTTGTGCTGGGTGGAGATGACGATGGTGTCAATCCGCACCGGCTTGTCATCCACGTATTGAATGGAGACCTGTGATTTACTGTCTGGTCGAAGAAAGTTGATCGTACCAGCTTTGCGGACTTCCGCCATCTTCTGGGTCAGCTTGTGCGCAAAAGTGATCGGCATCGGCATCAACTCGGGGGTCTCATTACAGGCATAACCGAACATCAAACCCTGGTCACCCGCGCCCTGCTCTTTGAACAGGCCCTCACCGGCAGTCACACCCTGAGAGATATCGGGAGACTGTTGGTCAATCGATGTCATTACAGCGCAGGTTTCATAGTCGAAACCCATAGCTGAGTCGTTATAGCCGATCTCTTTGATCGTCTGACGGACGATAGTCGGCAGGTCCGCGTAAGCGGTGGTGGTAATTTCACCGGCGATCATCGCCATCCCTGTGGTTACCAGGGTTTCGCAGGCCACCCGGGCATTCTTGTCTTCCGCCAGAATGGCATCAAGAACAGCATCGGAAATTTGGTCAGCAACCTTGTCAGGATGCCCTTCCCCCACAGATTCAGAGGTGAAAAGAAAATCGGTCATCGCCATCGTTTTATTCCTTCCTTGGCTGAAAAGTTTCAAGAGACCGGGCATTGTAGAGGAAAACCGGAAAGTCTGTCAACGATCAGAATTTTTAGATCGGTGATTGCCCAAAAATATCCGGAAGAAGACGACTCATCTCCTTCTCGATGCAGGCAGCAACCTCCTTACCGGTCTGCAGTTCCAGCAGTCGCTGCAGAAGGTCCACACCATCAGAACGAAGCAGTTGCCTCATCACCTGCTTAACCCGGGGTACGCAGGACGGATTCATCGACAGCTCGTTCAGACCAAGACCGAGCACAACAAGAGCGTACATCGGCTCTGCGGCCATTTCTCCACAAATACTGACATCTATCTGTGCTTCATGCGCCGCATCACAGGCTATTTTGAGTGCGCGAAGAATGGCCGGATGCATCGGTTCATAAAGATAAGCAACGTGCTCGTTGCCACGATCAACCGCCAGACAGTACTGAATAAGATCGTTGGTGCCGATTGAGAAAAAATCGACCTCTTTTGCCAACAGGGGAGCGATGAGTACCGCCGAGGGTGTTTCCACCATTATTCCGATCGGAATATCCTCAGCATAAGCAATCCCGTCATCGTCCAGTTCCTTCTTCACGTCTCGTAACACTCTTTTGCAAGCGCGGATTTCCGCAACACCGCTAATCATCGGAAACATAATTCGGACCGTCCCATGAACCGAGGCCCGTAGGATAGCGCGGAGCTGTATCTTGAAAAGTTTGCCCTCCCTGAGAGAGAAGCGGATGGCTCGCAATCCCATGGCAGGGTTATCCTCCCCCTCCAGGGACAAGTCAGAAACGACCTTATCCCCACCCAGATCGAGCGTTCTGATCGTCACTGAATGGGGAGACATCGCCTTTAACATCTCAGCGTAGGTGGCGACCTGCTCATCCTCCTCAGGCGGTTCCGTGCGATTCATGTAGAGGAATTCGGTGCGAAAAAGTCCGATCCCTTCGGACCCGTACTTGAGAGCTGTTTGTACTTCGGAGGTTGCTTCCAGGTTGCACCGAAGAGAGACGGTAAAGTGATCGCGGGTTTTCGCCGGGAGCTCACGATAACTGAGCAGTCCACGTTCCTGATATTCGAAGACCTGCTTCCGCTTCAAGTATTCCCGAAAGGTGGATTCTGAGGGGTTGAGGACAACAATTCCCGAGAGACCATCAATGATCGCCGGCATTTTATTCTTGGCAACTTTAGTCACCGTTTCGAGCCCTACAACCGCAGGAATTTCCAGAGAGCGGGCCAGAATGGCTGTATGCGAGGTTCGTCCACCCCGGTCGGTAACAAACCCGAGGATGTTTTCTTTGTCAATCTGCATTGTGTCGGCCGGTGAAAGATCGTGGGCCGCCACAATGGTTTTCTTGCCGAGTTCACCCAGCGTCCGATCTTGCTCTCCGGCCAGAACCCGGTGAAGGCGATCTCCAACGGCGTCAACATCAGAGACCCTGTCGCGGAGATATTCATCCTCTATGCTGTCGAACATTTGTCGCAGCTTGTTAAGGATTCTCTTCAGAGCACCTTCAGCATTGATTTGTTTTTTAATCTCCCTGATCGTCTCCGTTACCAGCATCTCATCATCGAGAATCAACAGGTGAGTATCAAGGATATAGAGATGTTCGCGCAGGTGGGGTTTACTGGCGACCCGCTCTTTTATCTGACGTAATTGGAGCCTGGCCTGTTCCAGGGCAAGAGTGAACCGTTTGATCTCGTCTTCGATTTCAGAAGCGCTGATCTGCCATTCGGCGGCTCCGGCCTGGAAGTTGAGAAGGCATATTTCACCGATGGCAATTCCCGGTGAAACGCCTATCCCGACCAGATACGTATCTTGAGTGATTTCAGTCTTCCCCAAAGCCATCCTCGATCAATTCGGCGATTGCTGCCATCGCCTGCTCTTTATCGTTACCATCTACGCCAACAAATATCTGCGTTCCCTTTGGAGCCGCCAGTAACAGGATTCCCATGATGCTCTTGCCGTTGACCTCGATATCCTCTTTGTACAAGGTCACCTCCGAGGAGAACTGATTGGCCTTTTGTACCAACTGAGCTGCAGCTCGGGCATGCAATCCCAGTTTATTGATTATGGTAAATTCCCTCTTCAGCATTCTGTTTTCCCTTCAAATACTCATCCAACCTGTCGGGTCGACCCCGAACAGGCTGACAAAGATAATCACGGCCGTTGTCACTAGAACCAGTACCAATACCGACATACCCCGGCGAGCGCACAAACCAAGGAGAATCACTAATGGAATCACCGAAAAACCGAGAATTTTGGGGGCATCCACGACCTGCAACTGTTGAAACACCATAAAAGCACCAAGACCACCGAGCAAGACGACAGCTGTCTCCTTGGTCCGAATTGCCCAATCAGGCAAACGATGCCGCTGTAAAAACTCCATCGAGCGGATACCTTTTCGATAGCCGTGAATAAACCCAAAAACCCGGAACCACATCGGCGGCAGGTTGAACAGCACCAAAAATACCAGCGGCGCCAAGACAATCCCCTTTACCGCAAACAGCAGTGAAACCCCTGCTGCCACAGGGCGTAACCCGCCCCAGAACAGAGCATCTCCCACCGCCGCGTATGGCGCAGCGACCATCTCTTTAAACTCCTGGATATCAACAGGGAGTTCCTCTCCCCGACTTCTTCTTTCCTCTAACTCCAGAACCGCACCGGCAACCGAAGGTGCCAAAAAAGGATGAGTATTAAAGTATGCTGCATGCTCATGACTGACTTGTTGCAGCTGCTCACCCCGGTAAAGTTTTTGCAGCGCCGGATAGAGCGCAAAGAAAAAACCAAGGCCCTGTAAGCGTTCGAAGTTCCAACTCCCCTGCAGCAGAAACAACCTCAACCAGACTCGTAATCGGGTCAACGGGGAGAGCTTCATCTCACACCAGCCACATCAACAAAAAGGCCATCCCGAAAGAGGCACTGAACAGAGTCAGGGAACGACTGACATTTATTGTCCCCAGTATCACGGCTATACCGATCAGCGGCAGCGCAATCCGAATCCAGTCAGCTGAATGTTTAAGCCCAGACAATAGAATCGGTGAAAGAACCGGAACCAGCAAAAAACCACCCGCGACAATCACCCCGTAAGTCCCCAGCGCTGCAAGAGCGAAGCGGAAAACGCCGGCCAGATGGCACCTTTGTGCAGCAGAGAGATCGCCAGCATTGAACGCGGCCTCGGCTTTTTCCATGGTCTGCCGGTTCTGCAAGCGGGCAAAACGATCAAAAAACTGCCCTAGCTTACCCAAGGAGGTCGCAACCAGAAGGCAAAGCAGTATGAATTCAAGACCATTATGGCCAAGGAGTTTCCCCATACCAATAGAAAGCACCGTCCCGGCCACTGCCACCTGAGTATCATCTGGCGGGACCGCCGCACCAACTGGCAACCTGGCAAGCCAGAGCAGTTCGATCATCATGCCAATCTGCAAGCCGACCTCTATATCCCCCAGCAGCCAACCGGCCAGCGGTGCTGCGACGATCGGACGGGAGATCATGATCTGCAGTGCGGCAACTCGATCCAGACCACAGACGAGAGCAACGACGGCTCCCAATATCAGATCAACGACAAGCACTTTTAATCCTTTTTCGCCGGAATCAATTTCCGCCAGGGCCGATCGAAATCAGCAGGGATACAGCGGGCAGAGATCGTAACACCCTCATCTTCCAGACGTGTCAGATTATCGATATCATCTGAGCCCAGGTAGAGGGTACAGCTCATTCTCTGTTTCCCTTCACCAGCGTGCAGATTTCCCAGATTCAACTGTGAAAACAGCAGCCCATGCTGATGAGCCACAAGAGCGTCTCCGGTTGTTGCAAAGAGCAGTAAGGTCTTGCGATCATTAAAGTCCCCGGCAGCGAAGTGCCGGACAATCTCCTCAACCGTGCCGATTTCAACTCGGATACGACTCGGAACCGACGCTTCCATCATCATTTTTTTCAGGGGATTTTCAGTCACGGCGTCATTGGCAACGACCAGGCAGTCTGCATGTGCATAGGGCACCCAGGCTTCAAGAACCTGGCCATGAATCAGGCGGGTATCAATTCGTGTTAGGACAATGCTCATTCGGTTCTCTTTCAGGAAGCGGTCTTCCCCTCAAGACTTCGGTTGAGCAAGTCTGCCGGACGTATGATGCTCTGCTGTCCGTACTGTTTCAGCATAGCGGTTAGTTCATCCAGGCTCTGAGATTGCCTTGCGCTGATGAATTTAAGAACCATCGGCAGGTTGACTCCGGTAAGAATTTCGACCTCACCAGCCGACAGAAAGTCGGCGGATATATTGGTTGGTGTGCCACCAAACATATCGGTCATGATCAGTACGCCGTCACCACCATCACCCACCCGTCCGAGAACTTCGCTCAATACCGATCGGGCGTCATCGACAGGAAAGCTCCGGTCAATGCTGATCGCTTCAGCTTTTGGGAAAGGACCAACGATCATTTCCGCGGCCTGCAGATATTCTTCAGCCAACCTTGAGTGAGTTATGACCAGCAATCCGATCATCCGTTAACCTTTATCAATATCCCTGTGACTAAATTGCAGCGTTACGTCCTGGTCCGGAAAGTCCTGCAGCAAAGCTTCAACAATAGAGACACTCCGATGCCGTCCCCCCGTACAACCTACGGCAATTGTTAAATAACTTTTCCCCTCAAGACGATAAAGGGGCAATAAAAATTTCAGCATCCGGTGCAGATGCTGAAGAAACTCCTGACAGTGCGGTTGCTTCAATACATAGTCTCGCAGCTTCTCAACCCGACCAGTCAACGGACGCAGCTCATCGATATAGTGCGGATTTGGCAGAAAGCGAACATCAAAAACAAGATCTGCATCAGGAGGCAGCCCGTATCTGTACCCGAACGACTCCAGCCGGACTATCAGTGTTGTACCACCCAATCCTTCACAGAGTGTATCGAGAACCCTCTCTCCCAATTGGCGAGGGTTCAATCCACTGCTGTCCATAACGATCGACGCATCAGTCCTGACGTGCTGCAGGAGTTCCCGTTCCATTTCGATGCCGGATAAAATACTCCCCCCGGCAGCCAGTGGATGGTTTCGCCTGGTCTCGGAATAGCGTCGCAACAGCACCTCATCGGAAGCATCGAAAAAGGTGATCTCGGGTTTATACCTGGCCTGCCGGAGCTGCTCCAGCACCGAATCGTATTCCACCAGAAACTGTCGGGTTCTTACGTCGACCACAATGGCGATGCCGACGACGTCCTGCAGGGAACATTTCACCACCTCCAGCAAAGATGGTAGCATCACCAGCGGCAGGTTGTCGACGACGAAGAAACCCCGATCCTCAAGAGCACGGGCGGCGGTACTTTTACCCGATCCCGAGAGTCCGGTTAAGATGCAAACCCGCTGATGACTCATTCGAGATTGTCCCCGATTATACTGTGGGCGTGCAATCGTGCTGTCTCTGCCATCCTTTTCTCCAGCAGATCCTGAAATTCCTGAGCACTGTGGTAACCCATTTCTTTCAGCAATTGGTTTCGGGCGGCAACTTCCACGATGGTGCTGATATTACGACCGGGCCTGACCGGAATTCTCATCAGGGGCAATTCAACCCCGTGAATATTGTATTTGACCTCTTCCAGCCCCAGGCGATCATATTCCTTCCCCTCTTCCCATTCTACCAGTTCCAGGACAAGATCTATCTTTTTCCGTTCACGGATCGCAGCAACACCGAACAGGTGCTTGATGTTAATAATGCCCAGACCCCGAATCTCCATATGATAATGGAGCAAATCCATCCCTTCCCCAAAAATAACCGAGGGCAGCTTCAATCGAACCTTAATCACATCATCCGCAACCAACCTGTATCCGCGCAGGATCAGATCGAGAGCGCACTCACTCTTGCCGACGCCACTTTTCCCCTGAAGAAGGACTCCAACGCCCAGGACATCGATCAGGACCCCATGCTGAGTCGATGTCGGCAGCAATCGCTCCTCAAGAAAGCGGGTGATCATGGAAATGAATGTGGAACTGAGATGCGAGGATCGTAACAGGGGAAGGTTATGGATCTCTGCCTGCTCCAACAGATAGGACGGAGCGTTCTGACTCTTGGTAATGATCAGGCAGGACAATCCAAGTTGACAAATCTTCTTCAGATGAGCAACCGCTTCATTCTGTGGCAGTTGATCGAGGAAGGTCAGCTCTGTCGATCCGAGAACCTGAACCCGATCGGGATGAAGGTTGGTGGTGTAACCGGTCAGAGCCAACCCAGGCTTTTGAATCCGCGGAACCCGGACCAGATTTCCCAGACCGCCAGCTCCCGCCAACAGTTCCAGGTCAAGGCCAGCTTCTTTTTCATCAAGAATTTCCTGAATCGTCAGTTCGGCCATAACCGCTCACCATCCCCTATCGTCACCCAAAGTTAAACAACCAGTGACGTTCTCAAATAACGGAATATTGATATGATAAAAACTCTTTTCCAATCAGAGAGATGAACTTCAGGACTGATCCTCTTCATCAAGGATAATTTGATAGATTTCCTTCTGGCTTTCAGCGTCGATAAGTCGCTGGCGAACAGCGGAATCCTTGAGCAACTTTGAAATTCTGGCCAGGGTTTTCAGATGTACTCCTACTGATTCTTCTGGCGCTATCAGTAAAAAGAACAGATAAGCAGGTTTGCCATCCATCGAATCAAAATCGACCCCCGACCGGCTGCGACCGAAAGCTAACATCAACTCGGGAATCCCTTTCAACTTTCCGTGAGGAATCGCGACTCCATCGCCAATGCCTGTACTTCCCAGACGCTCCCGCTCCTGCAGGACCTGAATGACTTCATCCCGCTGCAGGGACTCATCAGCAGCAACCAATGCATCTGTCAGCTCAGCAAGTACCTTGCCTTTTTCACGTGACTGAATATCAGCCACCACCGCTACAGGGTTTAACAGTTCGGAAATTTTCATGCGTAACTTTCTCGATTGTTTAGAGTCGGAGCGGGTGTCTCCTAAATGAGACACCCGCCCGCAAATGATGTAGTTAACTTCCTTGAGGAACAATCAATCCGTAGTTTCCGTCCTTGCGACGGTAAACAACATTCATCTCTTCAGAACGATCATCGGTAAAAACCAGAAACTCCTTATGTAACAAATCCATCTGCATCACGGCCTCTTCAACAGACATCGGTTTGACTGAAAAAGAGTGACTGCGGATAATCTCAGGCTCCATATTGCCCCCATCTACACTGGGAGCAGAAATAACACTCTTTTCAACTGTTCGAGGCGTGCTGCCAGGATGGTTTTTGTGATCTTTGAGCTTTTCTTTGTATCGCTTGAGCTGTCGCTCAATCTTATCAACCATCAGGTCGATAGCAGCGTACATATCACTGGTCTCTTCGACACTTTTCATGGTTAAGCCCTTGGCAACCATGGTCACTTCCGCCCGATGAATAATTTTCTGCACCGATAGCACAACCTGAGCATCGATCGGTTCTTCTATATACTTTTTAACGCGAGCAAGTTTTTCCTCAACATAGCTTCGGACCGGGTCACTACTCTCCATATGACGAAAGGTAACGGCTATTTGCATAGATAAACCTCCTTTATGCTGCCCCGAATGGGGACTGGGTCAAACTCAAGTATAACCTAAAAGCGAAAGCAGCACAGTCTGACCTCTAGAACAATCGCTTTCTTTCAGTTGATGAGCCAATGCCCAACATTTCACGATATTTGGTCACGGTTCGCCTCGCAATCTTGATCTCCTGTCCAGCAAGCAAGGTGACAATCTTCTGGTCTGAAAAAGGCTTTTTCGGATCTTCCTGACCGATAATATCCTTGATCTTGCTTTTGACGCTTTCAGAAGCAACCGAATCGCCAAATGCTGTGCTGATGCCGCTGTTGAAGAAATACTTTAATTCGAATAGACCTTGTGGTGTCTGGACATATTTATTCGTTGTCACCCGACTGACTGTCGATTCGTGCATCTCGATATCTTCAGCCACATCACGCAGCACCAGCGGCTTCAAATGAGCAATCCCATAATCGAAAAAATCCCGCTGATATTTCACAATACTTGTTGTGACCTTAAAGATTGTCCGCTGTCGCTGGTGGATGCTTTTGATCAGCCAGACCGCACTTCGCATCTTGTCCTGAATATACTCGCCGGCCTTCTTATCAACCGATTCACTGTTGGAAAGCGCGTTTCGATAAAATGAGTTAATCCTCAAATTAGGCAGACCTTCATCGTTCAGCATGACAACATATTCGTCACCAACCTTGCGCACAAAAATATCGGGCGTAATATATTGAACCTCTTCCTGATTGTAAGCCCGACCAGGCCTTGGATCGAGACTTGAGATCAATTTAGACGCGGATAAAACATCATCCAGAGGGATTTTCAAGGCTTTGGCAATGACGGAATACTTACGACCTTCCAAGTCATCGATATGATCACGTAAGATTGTTGAAGCAAGGGACTCAGCCAACCCCAATCGCTCCAACTGCAACAGAAGACAATCCTGCAAATTATGGCAGGCGACACCGGGCGGGTCGTACTGGCGAACCAGGTGCAGTGACTTTTCTACGATCTCAACGGGAACCTGTGCTCCCTCGGCCAGTTCTTCCACGCTGGAATGAAGATAGCCCTCCTCATCCAGATTACCGATAATCTCATTAATCGTTCTTCTCTCAAGGTCGGAAACGGAAGAGAGGCTCAGCTGCCACATCAGGTGATCGATCAGGCTACTTTTTTTAGTCAGGAGATTTTCATAGGAAGGACGTTCCTCAGAATCTTCATAAACATCACTGGTTCCACTACTGAGGCTGTACCCGTCTAAATAGGTCTGCCAGTCAATATCGTTCATCCCTTCCGCTTCGCCCTTGACTTCCTGGTGAGTCTCCTCAGGAGTTACCAGGGTCTCGGTTTCATCACCGGACAATTTCTGTTCTTCCCGAACCTCCAGAGGATCAACACCCTCTTCAAGCATCGGATTCTCTTCAAGCTCCTGAGTCACGACATCGACCAACTCCATTCGCCCTAACTGCAGCAGTTTGATCGCCTGCTGCAGTTGAGGTGTCATGACCAGTTGCTGACTTAATTTTACCTGTAACCGAAGATCTAGAGCCATATGTCCTTCTGCGCTGAAACCAATTAATATCTTGATACTAGCATCGACTGCAAAAAAGGGGAACACCGGACATCACACCCGGATGCTTCCCCCCTTGATAAATGAAAAACACCATTTAGAGTTTGAATTTGTCTCCGAGATAAATCTCCCTGGCCTTCGGACTTTCAGAAATCTGCTCAGGAGTTCCATATTCCAGAACTTCGCCACGATTGAGGATGTAAGCCTGATCACAGACACCCAGGGTTTCGCGAACATTGTGATCCGAGATAAGAACGCCGATGCCCCGCTCGCGTAGCTGCGTAATAATATTCTGAATATCAATCACGGCAATCGGATCGATTCCGGCAAAAGGTTCATCCAGTAATAAAAATGCCGGGTTCAATACCAGAGAACGAGCGATCTCAACTCGCCGCCTCTCGCCACCTGACAGAGCAAACCCTTTTGAATCGCGGATATGACCGATCCGAAAATCGTCGAGCAGTTGCTCCAGCCTCTGAAGCTGTTCAGTCCTGGAAATCTGCAAAGTTTCCAGAATCGCTAGCAGATTTTCCGCCACGGTCAACTTGCGAAAAACCGAAGCTTCCTGTGGAAGATAAGAGATTCCAGTCTTGGCACGACGGAACATCGGCAGATCGGTTAGTTCCAGATCGTCAAGAAAGACTTGCCCACGATCCGGCTTGGCCAATCCGACAACCATGTAAAAGCTGGTCGTCTTTCCAGCACCATTGGGACCAAGCAGTCCGATGACCTGCCCGGAGTTGACCTCCAGATCGACCCCTGAGACAACCTTTCGTCCGCCGTAGGCTTTACATAATCCGCTGGCTCGCAGCACTCGACCCATGCTCCTACTGCCCCTGTTCAGGAAAGAAAACTGCCCGCACGCGACCATCCTTGCCACTTTTTACCAGGCTCCGGTTTTCCTTGATGAACATGGTAATTTCTTCGCCTGCAACCAGGTTCTGTCCCTGCCGAATCTTTGCATCACCAATCAATACAAGCTTCTCTTCCTGTTGGTAAAAATTAGCTTGCTGTGCAGTCGCAATACGATCCAGTTGAACGACCCGGACTCCACCAGAAGCTTCAATTGTTTCGATCTGCTCCGAGTTCTGAGCACGGTGGAGTGTCAACGTGTCAGCATAAATCGTCATGTCGCCTCGCTTGACGAGCACCTGACCGGTAAAAACAGCCGTTCCGCTCTGCTCATCCACCTCCAGACTCTCTGAGGAGATATCGACAGGGACAGCAGATGCAGCCTTAGATGTGTCGATTTCAGCACACCAGGCAGTCAAAGGAGACGTCGCAGTCAGCAGGGCAAAAACAAGCAGAAGCAGTGGTTTGATCAATGACCTGTCCCTTCTTTGTTCAAAGTCTTGAGTCGAGCATGAACATTACGTTGGAGGGACATGTTACCACTCCCTAATTCGAGCCGGAATCCTTCTCCGGACAGTTCCAGCTGAGGAGAAACCATCCGCACCTCCTGATCGCTGATAACCAGCTCAGAGCCTTGCTCGTAGCGGAGGTGTTCAGTAAAAAAATGCTGATCTTGATCCGTGGCGATTTCGACGTCTCCCCAGACCTCAACCCTCTCCTCCTGCTGATGGAACAGACCCTCCGCCGCAGTCATTTTCACTTCCGCAAAGCGCCCCGCCTCAAAGAAGACCATTTCAACATTCTGCAGACTGATCAACCCGGCTTCACGCTGGTAAGCTGCGGAATCGGCATCCAGGGTCCAACGCCGGCGACCACCTTCGGTCTGTGTGTAATGAACCTTCTCCAGCGACAGGTCGACCTGTTTCGGCAACAGCTCCAGAAGTTCCTCCGGACTCTCTCCTGACATATTCACAACCAGGGTAAAGACCAGAGCGGCCACCGACACGACAATCAGTGATGCCAGCCAATTACGCGGGCTCATTTGTGCCTTTCTGTTCCAGCGTTTCATCGCTGTTAATCGGCAAAATATCGATCCGTAACCTGCTCCCAATGCCTTCCACCCTTTAGCAGCAGATCACATATTTCACGTACGGCACCCCGCCCCCCGGAACGCTGACTGACATAATCGACCAGCGGTAAAACGTCGGGGTGAGCATCACTGACTGTGGCACTGAACCCCACGCGGCGCAGGACAGGTAAATCGATCAGATCATCACCTACGTAGGCGACCTGAGAGTCGCTCAATCCCAGATTGTCCAGTATTTCAAGATAAGGGTCAAGTTTGCGCAGAGCCCCCTGATAGAGAATCTCTATGCCCAACTCTGTCGCCCGTCTGGAAACCAGATCGGACTGACGGCCCGTAATAATACCAACCATGATCCCCGCTCGCTGCAACAATTTCAGGCCATGGCCGTCCTTGACATCAAAGGACTTGAGCTCATTACCGAGATTATCATAGGTAATCCGACCATCGGTAAGCACACCATCAACGTCCAGTAACAGCAGCTTGATCTTGCCAAGCTTTTCCTTCATCAGACGACTCCCGCTTTGAGAAGATCGTGCAAATGAACCACGCCGACCGGGATTTGACTCTCGTCCTCATCAAAAACAAAAAGTGACGTGATTGAATATGTTTCCATAATCTGCAGCGCCTTGGCTGCCAGATTCCGCTTCAAAATTCGCTTGGGTGAACAGCTCATGACTTTACTGATCGGTTGTTGCAAGGTATCGAGCCCCTGCTCCATAACCCGTCGCAAGTCACCGTCAGTGAAGACACCGAGCAGATTTCTTTTGCCATCGATAACCCCGGTGACCCCCAGTTTTTTACTGGTAATTTCGAACAGGGCATCACGCAACAAAGTATCGGGAGCGACCAGAGGAACATCATCGCCGCTGTGCATCAAGTCATCCACGCGAAGCAGCAATCTCTTCCCGAGGGCACCGCCGGGGTGAAACAGAGCAAAATCTTCTGCCTTGAAGCCCCTTTCCTCCAACAACACCACCGCCAGGGCATCCCCCATGGCGAGTGTTGCCGTCGTGCTCGCCGTTGGGGCCAATCCGAGCGGGCATGCCTCTTCACCCACACTGATGTCAAGATGGACATCACCCGCTTGTGCCAAGGTACTTCTGGGGTTACCTGATATGGAAATCAGGGGTAGGCCCATCCGCTTGATAACCGGCAAAATTCGGCAAATCTCCTCCGTCTCACCAGAATTGGAGATGGCTATCACCACGTCCGATTTGGTCATCATCCCCAGATCGCCATGGATCCCTTCCGCCGGGTGCAAAAACAGGGTGGGAGTGCCGGTTGAAGACATCGTGGCAGCAATCTTCTGGCAGATCAGTCCCGACTTGCCCATTCCAGTGACGACAACTCTCCCTTTGCAGGCCAGAATCAACTCTACCGCCCGGGTAAAGGCTTCATCAATCCGCGCTTGCAGGGCAAGAACTGCATCGGCTTCAATCTGCAAAACCTTTCTGGCGGTTTCAATCATCATTGATCTTCTCCGTGAAATCCTTCTTTGACGATAGCATCAATGGCCAGAATCCGCTGCAACATCGGCTTCAACTGTTCGAGAGGTAAAGAATTTGGTCCATCACAGAGCGCCTGTTCAGGGTTCTCATGCACCTCCCAGAACAGGCCATCGATACCGGTCGCAGCTGCAGCCCGTGAAAGTGCGCCAACATATTGGCGCTGCCCGCCGGAAGACCCGCCAGCCCCTCCGGGTAACTGCACCGAGTGGGTTGCATCAAAAATGACCGGAAAACCGGTTTCCCGCATGATGACCAGAGAACGCATATCGGTCACCAGGTTATTGTAGCCGAAAGAGACTCCCCGTTCAGTCAGCAAAACTTTCTCGTTGCCGGTCGAAGTGATTTTACCGATACCGTGCTGAATATCCCAGGGGGCTGAAAATTGTCCCTTTTTCAGATTGATCGGTTTTCCGGTCTGCCCGGCCGCGACCAACAGATCGGTCTGACGGCTGAGAAAAGCCGGGATTTGAAGCATATCGAGAACTTGAGCCGCAGCCGCTACCTGACTCAGATCGTGGATATCCGAGACAACCGGCAGCTCAAGCTCTTCCTTGACCCTTTGCAGGACCCGCAGACCTTCGTCTTGCCCCAGCCCGCGAAAAGAGCTGACCGAAGTTCGATTCGCTTTGTCGTAAGAGGCCTTGAATATCAGATCAAAGCTCAAATCTATAGAAAGTTTTTTCAGGTATTCGGCAATCCTCAGAGTCAGCGTTTCACCTTCAATGGCGCAGGGCCCGGCAATCAGGGTGAGCTGCTTGGAGCCGCCAAAACCAATATTACCGACGTCAACTCTCTTCATCTATCCCTCTTGGCTCTTCTTAAGACTGGCACCGATAAAAGATTCAAAAAGCGGGTGCGGTGCCATCGGGCTGGAGCGGAATTCCGGGTGAGCCTGGCAGCCGAGAAACCAGGGGTGATCCGTCAATTCGATGATTTCCACCAGATCGGCGTCGGGGTAAATACCCGAAATGACCAATCCCGCTTCAGCCAACTGCTGACGATAATCATTGTTGAATTCGTAGCGATGACGATGGCGGTCGGCGACATGCGGTTTCCCGAAAATTCTGCGGGCCAGGGTATTCTCCACCAAATTACAGGGATATGACCCCAGGCGCATGGTGCCACCTTTCTTGTCAACATTTTTCTGGCTTTCCATCAAATCTACGACCGCATGCTCTGCCTGCTCATTGAACTCTCGAGAATAGGCATTTTCAATCCCGCACACGGAACGGGCAAACTCAACCACCGCCATCTGCATTCCAAGACAGATTCCGAAAAAAGGAATTTTATTCTCCCGGGCAAAACGGATCGCGGCAATTTTCCCTTCACTGCCCCGTTCTCCAAATCCGCCAGGAACCAGGATACCCTCGACATCGTCAAAGGTTCCGTTTATTCCATGCCTTTCAATCGATTCAGAATCAACATATTTCAGATTCACCCGGCAATCGTTGGCAATGCCGCCATGGATCAAAGCTTCAGAGAGCGACTTGTAACTCTCGGTCAACTCCACATACTTGCCGACAATCGCAATCGTTGTCTCGCCGGCGGGCTCTTTGACCCGCTTAACGATTCTTTGCCATACAGACAGATCAGGGGTCTTGGTCCAGATATTCAGATAGTCTACAATCCGCTCATCCAGGCCCTGCTCGTGAAGTGCGATGGGGACTTCGTAGATAGACTTCACATCACGCGCAGTAATGACAGCTTCCTCAGGAACATTACAGAAGAGGGCAATCTTCGCTTTCATATCGTGAGGAATTTCCCGGTCGCAGCGGCAGAGCAGCAGATCTGGCTGAATACCGATCTCCCTTAGCTCTTTGACGCTATGCTGGGTCGGTTTGGTCTTCAATTCGCCGGCTGCCGAGATATAAGGAACCAGGGTCAAGTGAAGGTAAAGGACATTGTCGCGACCACGGTCAGAGCGAAATTGCCGAATCGCCTCAAGAAAAGGGAGAGATTCGATATCACCGACGGTGCCACCGATCTCGACGATCGCAATGTCGACCCCCTTGGCATTCTTGAGAATCTTCTCCTTGATCTCATTGGTTATGTGCGGAATAACCTGAACCGTACCACCCAGATAGTCGCCGCGCCGTTCCTTACGGATGACCGAATCGTAAACCTGACCGGTGGTAAAGTTTGATTTGCGAGTCAATGGAGACGAGGTATAGCGCTCGTAATGCCCCAGATCCAGGTCGGTCTCCGCACCATCATCGGTGACAAAAACCTCGCCATGCTGATAAGGACTCATGGTTCCTGGATCAACGTTGATATAGGGGTCCATCTTCTGCATTGAAACCTTCAGTCCTCGTGCTTCCATCAAGGCACCAATGGAAGCGGCTGCAAGACCTTTGCCTAGAGAAGAAACGACCCCGCCTGTGACAAAAAGAAACTTCGTCTTCATTGCCCTATAATGCTCCTGAATGATGAGATAAATAAGAGAACAGCAACCAACGCCCGATGCTCGTCAGCGAGACAATCGTGCGCAAGCCGAAAGACTGATTCTACACAGAAACAGGACCGAAGAAAACCCCGATCCTGCAAAACAGCTTCCATCTTTAAGAATAATGGCTATCATTCCGATTCAACGAGTTTTTTCTTTTCCATGAGCGTGGCAACCCGTTCCAGGTCCTGTGGAGTATCGACGCCGTGACAAACAAAGTCGGTCTCTGCGACATAGAGTCGGACACCCTGTTCCAACGCACGGAGCTGCTCCAGGTTTTCCAGCTCCTCGAGAGGAGTTTTCGGTAGCTGAGGGTATTGCAAAAGAAAATCACGCTGATAAACATAAAGCCCAATATGCCGGTAGAGCTTCAGTTGCGCAATATTATCTGCCAACTGATCAACAGGAATATCTCGCGGACAGGGAATCGGCGCCCGTGAAAAGTAGAGTGCGAACCCGGCCCGGTCAGTCACTACCTTGACCACATTGGGATTATAAAAATCATCGACCCTGTCGATCCGACTCATCAGGGTTCCCATCTTGATTGAGGGCTGATCCAGTAAAGGCTGAACTGCCTGGTCTATCATCAACGGGTCTATTAGCGGCTCATCACCCTGAACATTAACGATCAGGTCAGCATCGAGTTGTGACGCTACCTCTGCAAGACGATCAGTTCCGGT
>DATFMC010000079.1:0-2692 GCA_035267105.1 Geopsychrobacteraceae bacterium | reverse complement strand
CAAACCATTCCAGAACAGCTGCCCTGGAAGAGGAAGTCGCTACATTACGGCAGGAATTCTCTGAACTACGGAAAGAATTCCATGAGTTCAAGGAACAGTTCAATTAACAACAAGATCGAAACAGAGCTTCTTTGGCTATATCGTAATTAAAACCTCCGTGTAACCCCGGCCAGCAGAGAAAAGGACTCCCAGTTTACTTCGTTAAGCAGGGTTCCGGATGTAGACCCATTCGCCAAATAGGTCACATCCGTACCATCGTCAGTATGCCACTTCTGAAAATTTACGTTCAAAGTCCCGGACCAGGAGCGATTAAAGTTACGTAGTAATCCCATTGTAAAGGAGAACCCCTCACCTTCCGCCCAATGTCTGAAACTTGCAGGGTGTTGCAAATCTTCCCGCAAATTCCAGTCAGCCTCTCCATAATACTCGATCAGGTGGTATTCAACAGTGCCGGTTATGTTCCATTTTTCCGCTGACGCAAAGATCAACTCCAGCCCCAACCAGGGCCCATACCACTCAGAGTGGTAACGACTGTCCAGACCGACAATGGGACCTAGAGGGGGCAGATTAATTCTTCCAGTTCCAAAAAAACCATCGGCTAGCGCTTGTTCTGAAACAGTTTGATATCCATCCGTGATCTGCAAATTTTGTTCGTGATAAGAATATCCCAGCAAAGGGATGAAGGTCCAGACCTCCCCTCTGCCAAAGAATTCCAGTCCAGCGCCTACGGAGAAATCCTGAACATCTCCACCGTCTGCTGCATTATTTGATCGCGAAAATTCAAGCGTACGATTGTCTCCAGCGTAATCCGAGTCCTGATTGTCCCCATCGAAAATATCACCCCACCCGAACAGACCGCGTAAATGATACCTGAACCCACTTTTCATTTTTCCAGCCACGCTCAAGCTCGGTTGAAACTGAACCTGATATATCTCAAGGTCATCCCAGCTTAACTCAGATAAAACATTAGGCTGGCTCCCGGTGAAGTCACGGGCAATATTCCAGTTCAGCTGGTCGCTTCTGTATCCGGCTTTGAACCCGAGTTCCAGAGCTATACGAGGTTTTTCAGCATGCGCTTCTGAAACCTCAGCCCCTGCCGCAAACAGAGTGGAGTTCGCACAAAAAAGCACAAAGAACAGAAATACTGCCGTGAGGCCATTTACGGTTTCATGCATCATCAGCTCCATAACGAGATGAATGAATAGTGGCAGATTAAGGCTAAAAAAGCAAAAAGGCCGCCCATTCCTAGAGCGGCCTTTCATTTACTCACCTGCCGATCGATTTATTTATAACCATCCATCTCGTCAAACTGCAGATACTGATAAATGGAATCAGTCTTCGGGGCAACCTTCTCTTTATAAACCGCCAGGTATTCGGCTGGGGTCGGCAATTTACTCATGGTCGCGGTTACGGCTCCCAGTTCGGCTGAACCAAGATAAACCTGAGCGCCATTACCGATCCGATCATCAAAGTTACGGGTGCTGGTGGAGAACATGTTGACGCCATCAGGAACCCGGGCCTGGTTCCCCATGCAGAGCGAGCAACCTGCTATTTCAAGACGTGCCCCCATGGCGCTGAAGACCGAGAAGATCGCTTCTTCTTTTAGTTTCTGTTGATCCATGCGGGTCGGCGGACAAACCCAAGTCCGGACGTTCGGGTTGAACTTCTCACCACGCCAGATTTCTGCAGCAGCCCGAAAGTGACCGATGTTGGTCATGCAGGAACCGAGGAAGACATCCTGAATCGCGGTCCCTTGAATGTCGGAGAGCAACTTGACATCATCGGGGTCGTTCGGACAGGCCAGGATAGGCTCGGTGATCTCTGACAGATCAATCTCGATCACTGCTGCATACTCGGCATTTTTGTCGGCACGGATCAGTTTCGGGTCCTTGAGCCATTCGTTGACTGCATCAATTCGGCCCTGCAGGGTCTCTGGATCCTGATACCCTTCTTCGATCATCTTTTTCATCAGGGCAACGTTGGAGCGCAGGTAGGTACAGACGCTCTCTTCGGACAACTGAATGCAACCGGCAGCAGCACTTCGCTCGGCAGCGGCATCGGTCAGCTCGAATGCCTGCTCGACCGACAGGTTCGGCAAACCTTCCATTTCCAGTATCCGGCCGTTGAAGATATTGACCTTATTCTTTTTCGGTACGGTCAGGTGGCCTTGCTTGATCGCCCAGTAAGGGATGGCATTGACGGCATCACGCAGAGTGATCCCTTCGTTGAGTTCACCCTTGAAACGAACCAGCACCGACTCAGGCATATCGAGTGGCATGAAACCGAGAGCCCCGGCAAAGGCGATCAGTCCGGAACCGGCCGGGAAGCTGATACCGATCGGGAAACGGGTATGGGAGTCGCCACCGGTACCGACAGTATCGGGCACCAGCAGACGATTCAACCAACTGTGAATAACACCATCGCCCGGACGTAACGGCACGCCGGCGCGGTCGGATATGAATTTCGGCAGCGTGTTGTGCATCTTCACGTCGGCCGGTTTCGGGTAAGCGGCGGTATGACAGAAGGACTGCATGACCATCGGCGACTTGAACTTGAGGCATGCCAGCTCCTTGATCTCATCAGCGGTCATCGGACCAGTCGTATCCTGCGAACCGACGGTGGTCATGATCGGTGCGCAAGAAGATCCAGGCAAAACGCCTTCAACACCACAGGCGCGACCAACCATCTTCTG
>DATFMC010000078.1:0-31995 GCA_035267105.1 Geopsychrobacteraceae bacterium | reverse complement strand
GCTCTTCCAGGTTCAGACCGGAAAACTGCGCCAGCCAGGGAGCCAGTTCCCTGTCGATAGCTGTCGTCGTTGGAGATTTAAGAATCACCGTATCGGAGAGCAGCCCGGAGAGCAGCAATCCGGCGATCCCGGGTTCCGGGTCGATACCGGACTGACGGTAGAGTTTGGCGACAAGGGTACAGGTACTGCCAACCGGTTGATTGATGAAGTGAATCGGGGTGTCGGTGTGAAAATTGCCGAGGCGATGATGATCGATCACTTCGATTATTTCGACCTTGTCAGCCCCCGGAACGGCCTGTGACAGTTCGTTGTGATCGACCAGGATCAGCTTGATCGGTGAATTTTTGATCAGGTGACTCTTGGTCGCGACCCCGCACACGCAGTCCTGCGCGTCCAGAACGATAGCTCCGGAATGATTACCATGCATCAGCTTCAGCCGCAGATCGTCGAGCAGGTCCCCGCGCCGGACTGTCAGAAATTCATCGCCGACCAGGCTGCCAACCGGGGTCGCAAGGCGGGTCAGCCAGCTGCAGTTGGCGGTATCGAAAGGACTGACCAGAATCGAAACCTTATTTGCTCTGGCTTGTTGCAGAAGTTCATGGGAGACAGGCTGCCCGCCAGAGACAATCAGTAATCGAATCCCCGCAATTATGGCCATTTCCTGGATATCGGCCCTGTCGCCGGTAATCAGAATCGTTCGTTTGGCATCGACTGAGGAAATCCAGCGTTTAAAGGTCGAGACATCGCGTGCGCCGACGTACAGGTTCAGTTCTTCAAGATGATCAGCGTCAATCAGATGTTGCGTGTCGGCATCCAGGCACTGGGCGACGGAATCGATGGTCACTCGAACCTGCCTGAGGTTTGCGTCCCGGTTCGGGAGCAGAAACTGCTCGGAGGCTTTCTTCAACAGCAGCAGCCCCTGAGCTTTCTGTTCTGCATCGATCACCGGCAGCATGCGAATATTATGTCGATGGTAGAGCTTCAGAGCTTCAGCCAGAGGCGCTGCGGCAGGGATGGTAATGACAGATTCCGTGACAATATCCCGCAACCGGGGATGAACATCGGTCAGCAGTTCCGGTGTCGGCTGTTGCAGTTTTTCGAGGACAAATTCTGTCTGACGGTTCAGCGTCCCGGCTCTGGCGGGGCGAACCCCTTCCAGCCCCTGTAAACGGCGCAGTTCAGCATAGGCCATCGCGCTGCAAATCGAATCGGTATCGGGATTCCGGTGTCCGATGACATAAATCTGTGCTGATGGACTCATTTTTCTTCCGTTCGAGGGGCATCGCGTACCGGTCGGGTATCAAGGGTGTTTTCGATTTTGCGCAGAACGGCGCGCGCGTCACCCAGCCCGATCACTTCTTTAACGATCACACGACGCGGGATCATATTCTCATCCATGCCGATAAAGACATCACGTCCTTTGGTGCCAAAAACATCCGGGTCGACCAGCACCTTGCACAGTATACTGTCATCAGGGAAGAACGTTTGTCGTTTCTGCTCTGCTTCGACCACCCGCGCGATGATGACATCCTCGGTGCCACGTCGGGTGAAGGTCGGCAGCGCCAGATGTCTGCCCCGCACAATCGGTCCGAACAAACCCGCTCTGACATTATAAAATGCACTCAGCAGGTCATAAACGGGGCCGTCCTTGTCCATCTCGTAGGTGCGCTCCTCGTCCTTCTTGCCGGTTTTTGCATTCCGGTAGAGGACTGTTCTGTCAACATAATCGAACTGGTAACTTCTAACCCGTACCGATTTGTCTTTCCCCTCCCCTCTCATGGTGGAAGCACTCTGGATGATGGGTCGCAAGCGACCGTCGGGTGCGATCTCCATCAGAGTTTCGATCTTCTCAACCCGGTGACGGGTTAAAAAGGCGGTCAGGCCGAGGGTGCGCGCCTCCAACAAGGCAATATACTGGCCCGGTTCAGGGCCAGGACTCAAGCTGAGGGACCCTTCTGCCAACCGATCAAACCAGAGAAACGAGAGATCATAGGAGAGTTTCTCGCCAAGCATGTCATTCACCGCATGATGGACTGCCGGGGTCTCCTGGCTGGAGAAGGCTGCGCAAGGTCGCAGGCCACTGGTAACAAGCACAAGAGTAATGAGCAATATCAGAGAAATTCGTATCATCTTCAGCCTTGAAAGAAATAGATGCCGACAAATGACAGATAAGCGACGAGCAGAATTCCACCCTCCGTGCGTCCGATTCGCATCCGCCTGCCGATCAGCGGTAACAGAGCAAAGCTGAACAGTAACATAATCGGCAGTTCAAAGCGCAGGATTGACGATTCTATCGCAATCGGCCTGATCATGGAACAGACGCCGAGGACGAAGAGCAGGTTGAAGATATTGCTACCAATGACATTGCCGACGCTGAGGTCCATTTCACCTTTCCAGGCCCCCATCATCGATGCCGCCAACTCCGGCAGGCTGGTCCCCAACGCCACTACGGTCATGCCTATGATCATATCGGAAATCCCGAAACTCTGCGCGATCGTAATTGCCGAACGGACCATCAGTTCGGCACCGACCCCCAAGCCGACGATTCCGACCAGAATGAGAACGAGGTCCCGACTGCGATGACGTTTCTCCAGTGCGACAGCCTTTTCATCAGCGGGCTGGGAACTCCCTTGTCTGCGGTTGCCGAACACACAGTAAAGAATAAAAATCACCAATCCGATAACCAGAAGCAGGCCATCGACAAAACCGAGCTGACCGTCGAGAGCAAACAGGACCAGCAGCAAAGACGCTGCCAGCATAATCGGGATATCTTTTTTCAGCGTGCTCTTTGCAACTGTCATCGGTGCCAACAGCGCTGCTGCACCAAGAATCAAACCGATATTTGCGATATTGGAGCCGATGATATTGCCAGCCGCAATATCAGAGGTTCCCTTGAGGACGGCCGTTAAAGAGACCATCATCTCCGGCATGCTGGTCGCCAGGGCAACAATGGTCATGCCTATAATCAGGGGGCGAATTCCCAGAGAGAGTGCAAAACGGGAGCTTCCGGAAACCATATATTCTGCGCCAAAATAGAGCAGCATCAAACCGGCAAAGAAAAGAATGACTGCTGTCAGCATGCGACTCTCCCGGAGAAGAGCATGTTGTATTTGAGGCGTGTGCGGGAAAATGAAACTTGACGCGGGTATTTTTTGGCTTTAATATTCATATATACAAAACTCTTTCAGCGAGTACCTACACAATGGAAATGACTGCTTTTGATAAAGAACAGGACTATAACCGCGAGTCTGAGATCTTGAAGGTTCTGGGGCATCCCGTGCGATTGAAGATTGTTGCCGGATTGATGTCCCAGTCCTGTAATGTCAAAAAAATATGGGAATGTCTCGGCCTTCCTCAAGCGACCGTTTCTCAGCATCTGGCATTACTGAAAAATAAAAATATCATCTCCGGTCGCCGTGAGGGGGTTGAGGTCTTCTATCAGGTCACCTGTCCCGAAGCGGTGCAGATTGTCGGGTCGCTCTTCAAACCTGACGCATCCTGATCTGAGCCAAAGACAGCAAGGCCGCCCGATTGGGCGGCCTTTTTATTGTTCCTCAGTTTGATCTCTGCTCAGTTCTTTCCTGAGCGGATCGCCGCTACCGTTCGGCCTCTTATCCCCCAGTTATCTGCGGGTATCTCCTCGATAACAACATGGGTCGCTTCGGGGTTTTTACCCATCACTTCTTTAATCGCCAGGGTAAAGCGCTCAATAAGTTGCTCCTTCTGCTTTTCAGTGACACCTTCCACTGTCTGTACGGTAATAACAGGCATCTATCCGGCTCCTTTCCCTCGTTAAATCGAAATTTATTGTTAAAGCACACTCGTTCAAAACTATGAATTTTTGTTCAGGACTTTCAGTTGCTACTCATTATTGTCATTCTCCGCAAGCAGGAATCCCGTGTGTATAAGCAGTTTGAATCTCCGCATTCACGAGGATGACGATCTGCAGTTTTGCACATTTTTCAAAGGGCTTTCAGTCCCGATCCAGTCTATGAGTTTTCAATCCATAGTGGCCGAGTCAAATCACCCCAAATTGGTATTATAACCTGATTTACCAAGAAAGTTCAGGCTTTTTTCGAGCCAGCAGATAAATCACCTGATAGGTCGCGGGGATCCCTCTCGTATCACCGAATTCTGCCCGGTAGTGGTCGAACATCGCCTGCATGACCCGACGCGATGCCAGCCCCGGGGGTCTGCGCGTGCTGGAATTCTGCGCTCCGATCCGCTTCAATCCGCGTAACAGGTCCGGAACATCGGCATGCCACTCCAGTTCATCTTCGGAGAATAATTGCTCAACATCAAACCTTCCTTGCAGTGCCAGGTTGACCGCTTCCAGGGTTGGAAAGCTTTGACCGTGCGATTGATGTTCCGGCAGCGCACGCTGGTGTGAGGTTCGTAATTCATGCAAGGTTCGCTCGCCAAAGAGCGCCAGGCCAAACATTCCGTCAGATTTTAATACCCGACCAGCCTCCTGAAACGCTGCAGGGAGCCGTTCAACCCACTGATAAACCGAGCTTGAAATCAGAAAATCGAAACTTTGTGCCATAAAGGGAAGAGCGGAGGCATCAGCGTCGCAGACGGCTGACCCCGGCAGAGCGTTGAGGCTTTGCAGACTCATGCCATGAGCGAGGTCGGACAGAATCAGGCTGCTGGACGGGAAGTTTTCATAAAAAATTCTGCTGAGGGCGCCGGTACCGCATCCGACTTCCAGCCCGGTTTGAAAATTGGCCGAGGAGGCAGCAAGCAGGTTGACCAGGCGCCGAACGACGCGCTGCTGTACCTGAGCGTAGCGATTATATTCCGCAGCATGAGCGGAGAAGTGCTGCCGGACCTGTTCCCTGTCCAGGGTATTTTGTTGAGAGTCGGTCTTCATTGCAGAAAACGTCTCCAGAGCTCTGCAGTTTCGGAGGGACTGCTCATAAAGGGCGCATGACCGACTGTTTTGTGGAGATGGAACTCCGCGCCAGGAATCTCGGATGCCAGATACTGACCAGCCTCGTCGGGAATAATTTGATCCTGAGCCCCGTGCATAATCAACGTCGGAGTATCGATCTTTTGGACCAGAGCACGCAGATCTTCACGGCCTAACAGATTCAGGGCTGCAATGCAGTCTTGTTGTTGCGGCAGTCGTGAGTCCCGGACCGCGAAGGCGAGGAGCTCGCGCCGACGGAAGTTATCGAGTGGCTCCCCGGCAAACTGCAGATCAAAAAATTCTCCGAGCGTTTTAAGATAGGCACGTTTCAACTGCCGAACCATGGTCCGCACCCGGGTTTGTGGCAGGCCATGCATCCACCCCTCTTTTTGACAGAAACAGGGCGTGGTGGAGATCAGCAACAGGCGAGCGATGTTCAGCCTGTTCTGGATCGCCAGCTGCATGGCGACCTGTCCGCCCATCGACCAGCCAAGCAGAGCCGGTCCCGAAACATTTATGGCGCTCAGCCAATCGACAAGATCATCGGCCATCGTATCCAGGCGGTAGTCGCTACACGGATCAGACCAGCCATGCCCGCAAAGGTCAGGGAGGAAAACCTGAAAATCAGTGGAGAGTGTTGTCGCAACTTCCTGAAAAACGGCGCCTGACATCGACCAGCCGTGCAGCATGACCAGTGCTGGTCCCTGCCCAGCCTGTCTCCAGGCGAGCCGACGGCCATCGGCAAGTCGATGGGACAGAATCTCCACAGGGGGATGCTCAGCCATGAGCATAAGACTCCCTGCGAACGGCATCCACAATCATGTGCGCCGCATGGTTTAGTTCGGCGGGGGAATGATCGGCCATCAGGGTTGCCCGCAAGCGACAGGTTCCGTTCGGGACAGTCGGCGGACGAATGCCGCTCAGAAAGATTCCTTGCCGGAAAAGGTCTGCCGCGATCCGCATGGTCGGTTCAGGATCGCCTATCATCACCGGCACAATCTGGGTCTGGCTGCCGCACAGGTCAAGCTCGGCGTCGAGCAGGATCCGGCTGAAAAGCTGACGGTTATGTTCAAGCAGGTTCCGCCTTTTTTTACCCTCTTTGCTGTCAACCAGGTCGAGGGCCGCGAGATTGGCGGCCAGAACGGCTGGCGGCAGACTGGTCGAAAAGATAAAGCTACGCGACCGATTAATCAGCAGATCGACAATCGGCCGTGTTGCGGTCAGGTAGGCGCCAAAGCTGCCGAAGGCCTTACCGAAGGTCCCCATCTGCAGATCGATTCGGTCGAGACAGTCGAAAAATTCACCCGTACCGCGCCCCTTGTCACCAAGGACACCTCCACCATGTGCGTCATCGACCATCAACCAGGCATCGAATTCTTCCTTGAGCCTGACCAACTGGTCCAGCGGAGCCAGATCGCCATCCATACTGAAGACACCGTCGACAACAATCAGCCATCGGCCTTTACGGGATGGCTGCTCCTTCTCCATCATGGTTGCCAGGGCGGCCATATCGTTGTGCGGGAAGACCGCAATTCGCGCCCCTGAAAGACGACAGCCGTCGATAATCGAGGCGTGATTGAGGCTGTCGGAGAAAACCAGGTCTCCCGCGCCGAGCAACCCCTGAATAATCCCGTTATTGGCGGCGTAGCCGGAGTTATAGACCAGGGCTGCTTCAGTCCCCTTGAAGGTCGCGAGCCGCTCTTCAAGTCGATGGTGCAGATCCATGCTCCCGGAGATCAGACGGCTGGCACCAGAGCCGGTCCCCAGCTCGCGAGTGGCGCGACAGGACGCCTCGATCAGCTGTGGATGACTGGCCAGCCCGAGATAGTTATTAGAACAGAGCAACAGGCGTTCAGACCCTTCGATGGTGACTCGTGGTCCCTGCGCACCCTCGACGGAGCGGAGAGTCCGGAGCATGCCACGCTCAGCAAGTGCAGCCAGCTGTTGTTGTATTTCTTTCATTGTCAGCGCATCCAGGGAATCCCCGGAGAGATTTGACCCATCCGGTTAATCAGGTACGGGGTTTGTTGCAGATAATCGACCAGCGGAGATAAATCGTCATTGTTCCGACGAACAAAAAAGGCCCGCCCACCCCGTTCTTCGCCACGTGGTTTGAGTTCGTTTATCCGTTGATAGCCGATAGCTGATGCTATATATCCCGCCGTATAATGGGGATCGTCCGACCAGCAGAGTTCAGCGACAATGCCCGGGGCTGAAATAACCTTGCTCGCCAGAATCAGTGCTTCAATCACATGGGAATTATCAAGCCTGAGCAGCGACAACTGCTGTAGCAGCTGCAGCCGGACTTCTGGGGTCAGGTCCATACGGCTGACCCGAACCCCCCGCGCCTGATCAGCCTCTAGCCGTGCCCCGCTCTGAGCGTCAACCAGCATTGCGCCACGCATGCTTGACCGGTCCGGTGCCGCTCCTCGACTCAGATGTTCAAGGGCGCAGGAGACTGCCTGCAAGGAGACCCCGGCCTCGGTCAAGAGATGGCTGGCGAGCATCCGGCCCAACCTCCAGTCCTTAACCAGATAACCGGAAAAGTTCAGCAGCTGCCCATGAACGGTCTGTGCGGAAGGGATTTCATCGACCTGGATGTTGATCCGGTCCGCACGACCTCGTGGATGCTGAAGAGCCCGTTGCAACATACACGACAGCTCGTCCTCAACGGAAACCGAGGGGTCTAGCAGCCGTTCGGCACCAGATAAATGTTTGCCATAAAGTGACGCATGCATGCGAATACTCAGAAGATTTTCAGTCATGGCGCAATAATTATCACGCGGCACTTCCCTTGTCAACCACGAGAGATGGCAGGGTTGACAAGGGGATCGCCTCGCATCATGATCTCCTTCATGCTAAGATCCACACGGAATAAGCGATCAACTTCTATCGAACATGAGGCGTTCATGACCAACCTTCACCTGCTACAGGCGGCAGCCGTTTGCTACACCCTCTCCGTGCTGGCATATCTCTCCCAACTGCTACTGAGAAAACGCTGGCTGCAGCAAAGTGCTCTTGTCCTGGTCACAAGCGGGTTCCTGCTCCAGACAGCCTGCCTGATCTGGCGGTGGAAGATCGCCGGATTTCTGCCGGTGACAAACTTATTCTCAACCCTGTTTTTTTTCAGCTGGTCCCTCGCGGCCTGCTATCTCTATTTTGAACTCCGCTACCGGATCGGCGCCTCGGGGCTGTTCGTCATGTTCCTGAACCTGGTATTGCTTTTTGTTGCCCTGAACAGAGATGCAGCGGTACCGATGCTGATCCCCAGTCTTGATACGCCCTTTTTCAGTCTGCATATCGTCTTCTCGTTTCTCGGTTATGCGCTGTTTGCCATGGCTTTTTCCTTGGGAGTCCTCTATCTGATTCAGCGCTATCTCCCCAACCGACAGCTGCCTGATCTGCCTCTGCTGCGTAAACTGAATGAGGAGGCGGTTTTCCTGGGGTTTGCCCTGTTCACCCTCTGTCTGGTGGTCGGTGCAGTCTGGGCTCACTGGGCCTGGGGGTATTACTTTTCATGGAACATAAAGGGGATCTGGTCGTTTCTGGTCTGGTTGTTCTACGCCGGGATGTGTCACGCCAAATTTATACGCCGCTGGCAGGGAACCGGTTATGCGATCCTTTCCATTGCCGGTTTCGGTGTTGTTCTGTTTACTTATCTTGGCATCGGGCTTCTGCTCGAAAGCAATCACCCGCTGGAGTAGACCGCGATGATAAAATCAATCTGGAATCTGCTCTGCTCTCTGAAGTTGGCCATCTATCTGGCATCGATCGCCACTCTGTTGCTGATGGGCGGTTCGCTGCTGGTTCCGTTTCATCATCAGGTGTTCGGCAATATGGATCAGGTCCCCTTCGGACAATGGCTGGCCGGCAGTGCCCGGAACCATCTGCCGCAGAGTTGGTGGTTTCACCTGGCCTCGCTGGCTATGCTTCTGTTCGGCATCAATACTCTGTGCTGCTTTCTCGACTGGTTGCTGCATATCAAATCCCGCTGGCGCAAAAGTGGTGAATACCTGCTCCACCTTGGAGTGGTCCTGGTTCTGATTGCCTATGTCTGGGGCAGCGCTGCAGGCTGGAGGAACAGCCGCTTGCAGATTCCGGTCGGGGGATCGGTTATGCTGGCGGACTGGCCCGGCTATTCACTGCGTCTTGATGATTTTCAGCCGGTCTTCGGTGACAAGGGACCACCGCAGGATATGATCAGTGATGTCACGATTCTCAATGGTCAGACTCAGGTCATCCAGGCTCAGGTGAGCATTAACTCCCCGCTTCTGCACGGCGGGCTGGTGGTTACACCTGTCAGTTTCGCACAGGCTCCAGTCGGGTTGAGGTTTTCCGGACCCAGGCAGCCATCATTGGAACTGACTTCCGGCGACCAGCTTGAACTCCCGAGCGGCAGTACTGTCAGATTTGATCGCTTTGTCCCTGATGTCCGCAGGCAGAGCGATGGTCGCCTTGAATATCGCGACGACCGACTTGGTACTCCGGCATATGAAATCAGTATCAAGTACCGGACAGGCGGATCATGGCAGGGCTGGTATTTCCCAACCCGGAGGATACCGAGAGAATTGATGATGACCGGTTTTGACCTGCGTCCGGTTGCCCCTCTGTATCAGATCACCAGTATCCTGACTGTCAACTACGATCCGGGCGCTCCGTTAGCGGCAGCCGGTGGTGCGCTGATGTCAGTCGGAGTTTTGATCAGCCTCTTCTCCTTCTACCGCAAGCGGACCCGACAGGATCGTCCTGAAGTGTAAAACCGGCTCACTTATTAAAATATTGTCATTTTTATAAATCTTCTGTTACTATTATAACTTGAACTGCTGGGAGGAGGTATTATGACTGACGAACGAGTACTGGTAGTTGATCATATCGATGATCGCCGGGAGGACCTGGTCGAGTTGATTGAAAGCCAGGGTATTACTGTTCTGCAGGCTTCAAACTGCGAGGAGGCGTTGAAACTTCTTGCCCATGAGCATGTCGGCATCGTCCTCAGCGAGACCGATTTACCGAGAAAAAGCGGCCTCTTCCTCCTCAAAGAGGCTAAAATCGACTACCCTGATGTCGAAGTGATCCTCCTCACTCATAATGCATCCTCCTTTACCCTGCTGCAGGCTTTGCGCCTCGGTGCCTATGATTTTATCGTCCGCCCCATCGATACCGGAGAGATTCTGTTTAATACGCTGGGCCGTGCTTTCACTCATAGGCAATACCAGCAACAGCGGGAAGATCTGCTGCAGGAACTCGAAACAAAAAACCGCAAACTGAATCAGACCCTGCACAGGATGCAGTCTCTGACGAATGCAATCGCCAAAATTGCGGCACAGGATGATATCCAGAAATCGTTCACTACTCTGCTGGAAGTTGCCATTAAGGACCTTGCCGCGAATTCCGGTTTTGTTGCTCTTTTTGATAAGGGGGGCGAAAGCCTGGGGATCAAGGTCAGTCGTGGCATCGGCAATGTCACCAGCCAGCAGTTCGCCAGACAGCTACCTGCTGGTCTGACCACAGCCATTGCGCATCAGGCAAAAACCGTACTGGTCGTCTCTGAACTTCCTGACGCCCTTGGTGTCATGCTGAATGAACACGAAGACCAGCTCTACAGTTTCCCTGGACTCATTGCCGTTCCGCTGCGTATCAAGGATCGTGTTGCCGGGATCCTGATCGTTTCAGGCCATCAGAACAATGTTCACTTTGCGGATCATGATCTTCTCTACCTGACCCAACTGGTCCAGCATACCGAGATGCAACTGGAAAAGGTTGGTATGATCCATCAATTAACCAAAACCAAAAAGAAGAATGTCGCCCAGCTGCGGGCTATCGTCTCTTAATTAATCGTTCACAACAGCTGCGAAAAAGGGGAAAAGCTTTCCAGCTTTTCCCCTTTTTTATTGACTTACAAATCAACAATTAATGTTCAGTCGAACCGGTACAGGCTCATAAAGACGCCTCGGTCCGGTACCGCTTCCGGAAAATCTCCTCCCGGTGTGAAGCTGTTAATATGTGAAAATCCGGAATTGACCACGCAAAAGAGATCATCGAGAAATGATGAGGGAAGGTGCGGTGCATTAAGGCAGGCAAAAACCTCTCCTCCTTCCTTCAGCAGCTCCGGCAACTTCCTCACCAGCTTCTGCCAGTGTCTTTCAGCAGTGAAACTCTTCCCCTGGGTTGCCGGCGGGTCACAGATGATCAGATCGAAAGGCCCGAGCTTTCTCAGCTTGCCGAAACTACGAAACAACTCCTGAGGTAAAAAGCTGGCCTTGCGCAAATCAAGATCGTTGAGCTGATGATTGAGACGACCAAGCTCCAGAGCTCCCCGGTTCATATCGAGATTTACGACCTGCGTTGCGCCACCAGCAAGGGCCGCAACCGAGAAGCTGCAGGTGTAGGAAAACAGGTTAAGGACCGCTTTCCCGCCGGCTCTTTCACGGACAATCCGTCGGCCGACGGCCATATCCGGGAAAAAACCGATGTTCTGAGCATCACCAAGCCGAAGACGAAAGCGAAGCCCTGCTTCTTCCGCGTCAACAAATCCTGGCAAACTCCCGCTTAGAAGTCTTCCAGGCGATCCAGCCCGAAAGCGCTCCTGAAGATAGATAGCCTGATGCCCAGGCAACTCGTTTTCGAGAAGTCTACACAGGCCCTGCAACCAGTCCTCAGCCCGCTGACGATAGAGAATCACCATAATCACAGGGTGGAAATAATCAATAACCAGATCGTCGTAGCCCTCAAAACAGTGCCCACGGCCATGAAAAAGCCGTCTGGATTCTCCATTTTCGGGGCAATGTAAAGCAATCTGCTCCTGTACGACCTGCATGCTGATCAACGGCTCCGACCTGTGAAAAAGTGGGCAAAAGCTTCGATGACCCGTTCTATATCCTGAGCTGAAATATCCAGATGGGTCACCAGGCGCAGTTCGCCGTAACCGCCGACCAGAATCCCCCGCTCCTGCAGAAATGCCTGCAAAGCGGCTTGTCGTGATTCTTCAACCCGGGCGAAAACCATGTTGGTCCGGGGCAGATTGTGAGAGATGTCAATTTCGTCAATATGGCTCAGCCCTTCAGCCAGTCTCTGCGCATTCTCATGATCCTCTGCAAGGCGAGCGATATGGTTCTGCAATGCATGAATTCCTGCGGCAGCCAGAATCCCGGCCTGTCTCATGCCGCCGCCGACCACTTTGCGCCACCGACGCGCCGCATCGATCAACCCTGCAGATCCGCAAAGAACAGATCCTACGGGCGCGCCCAGTCCCTTGGAGAGACAAATGGAGACAGAGTCATAAAGTCCGGTGATCCGGGCAAGGTCGATCTGCTGTTGGACCGCAGCATTAAAAACCCGGGCTCCATCGAGGTGAATGGAGAGTTCTTTCTCGGCCGCGAGTTTCGCGGCCTGTTGTTGATACCCTAACGGAAGGACCTTCCCGCCCTGGGTATTTTCCAGGCAGAGCAGACGGGTTCTGGCAAAATGATTATCCAGGGGCTTGATTACATCGGTCACCCGTTTCAGGTCAAGGCGACCATCAGCTTCAAAATCGATCGGTTGCGGCTGAATGCCCCCTAAAACCGCCGCACCGCCTCCCTCATAGCGGTAAGAGTGAGCCATTTGCCCGGCAATATATTCATCACCGCGCTGGCAATGACTCAGCAGGGCCAGCAGATTGCTCTGAGTTCCGCTGCAGACAAAGAGCGCGGCTTCCATTCCAGCCATTTCAGCGGTTGTCCGCTCCAGACGGTTGACCGTCGGGTCTTCGCCATAGACGTCATCCCCGACCTCTGCCGAAGCCATGACCGCTCGCATGGCAGCGGTCGGTCTGGTCACAGTGTCACTACGTAGGTCAATTGTATCCATTATGCTCCTCCTGCAAAAGCAGCAACGATGAGAGGCGGGAAAAATCCGTCATTCCAGAACATTGAACCGGGGTCACGCCGAACAGGAAGAGGAGCGGTTTCGCCGAAACCGCTCCTCTTCCTGTCGATACTGTTGCCCTGGTTTTCAGGCTATCAGAAAAAATACTTGCCGCCCAGGTTGATGGTTGTGAGCTCATAATCGGAGCTGTCGAGCAGCATCATGTATTCCATTCCGATAGCGATCCGTTCCCCGATCCTGAAATCGACACCAACGCCGTATGAGAGGCCGCCGTCATCAGCATCCCTCTTGATTCTGGATGCGGTAATAGGCAGTTTTACCACGGTCGCGCCAACCAGCCCGTAGAGCTCAACATTCTCAAAAGGGAGAACTCCACGCGCATAGAGTCCTACAAAGTTATCCAGCTCGTAATTAACCCCGGCAACGTCATCATCGGCAGCGCTGAATCCGAGTCGACCTTCAAGAGCGATATTCTTACTGAGATACGAGCCGAATCGGGCCGCGACTGCATCCAGGTCCGCCTTAACCCCGGAGTCACTCTTGTACTCAGACATCATGTAGTCGAGGCCGAAGTAGGTTTCGTATTCGCCGACTGCCAGTGCTGGAGACGAGAAGGCAAAGGTTCCCATCAGGACACAGAACAAAATCAGATATTTCATCAGCTTTCTCCTTTAATGTTTGGCGGCACCTTCACGCCTGTCCTTACCATCGTAGGGTTGCCGTCTGTGTTCACGAATTGCATCAACACCCGGAAGAACCCAACCATCATTGCGGCGGAATTTCTGAATATCCCAAGTTTTAATCAGATGCCGAAGCAGCGGCTGACGGACCATTTCTGTTTTCCCGTCGTGATACATGACCCGAATCATCATGGCCATCCTCCTCCTTTTATTCTTCCCTAAAGATAGCACAAAAAGCAGCGCTTGAGGCTCACCTGATCATAGAAGATCGAGTCGTCCCCCACAGTGTCGATGCACGTAGGTTCGCTGCCGGTTGAATCGTCTGGCCCGCTGTAATTCGATGCCGCACCTGCGACAGACAGCAACTGTCCTGAGTTTCTGCCGATAGAGTTCCGCCAGGGCCTCACTCTGTCCCCTGACCGCAGCTTCTATGCCCAGCGCAACAGCCCAGCTTTTCCAACCGGCGCCATGAGCCTGCCGATAAGGTCTTCCCGACTGGTTAATCAGGTGATCGCAAAGGTGCGCGACTTCATGCAGGAAGGTCTCCTTAAGCAGATCCGCTTCCAGAGCAAATTGCAGCCTGATGCAGCGTGGAGCGCCTGCTCTTGACGCGTAGGTTCCAAGAGTGCGAGTCGCTCGACTGGGACGAACCGGCAGGGTGGATATTTCAATAAGCAGCTTTTCTGCCTGATTGGTGGCGAGGAGACCGTGAACAGCATCGGCTATCGGCCTCCACAGATCCAGTTGTTCCGCCAGAAAGCGTAAAGAATATTCATCTTCAATGGTGCGAGTTACTGGCAAAAGAGAACCTTAGTGCTGGGATTTTTACAGGTAGATGATTTTAGGTGAAACCACCCGGTCACTGCGACGTTCTGGTCCGACAAATGACATCTGCTCACGACAGCGAACAGGATGAACGCCGACAACAGCCCAGCCATCTTTACGCAGAAACTTCTTTATCTTCTGCTTCGACAGTTGATGAGTGAGCAGCGCTGAAGGGACAAAACCGAGTGCCCCATTGTGATACATCACCAGAATCTCGGTTTTTGATGATCCAGCCATGGACGAAGGTCCCTCATCAAAACAAGAGTGCATGCGAATTTTTCCCCGTCTTTGCTTTCTTTTTCAGATAATTATCGAGGTTCGCTTTTTTGATCTTTGCCAGTTGTTGCATGAGCTCAAAATCGACCTCATCAATCCCGTGCACTGATTGCAGATCAGAGACCATCTGTAACCACAACCGGGCTGTCATCTCGGCATCGGCCAAAGCGCGGTGAAAGGTTCCGGCCGGCAACCCTTTGTAGCGGATCAGGGTTTCCAGTTTGTGGTTCGGTGCGTCCGGATACAGCCGCCTGGCGACCAGTAACGAACAGCCGAAGTCCTGACGGCGTTTTTTATGAATCCGGTTCAGTTCGGCATCCAGAAAGGAACGATCAAAAGCAGCATTGTGGGCCACCAGCGGATAGTCTGAGATGAAAGCAGAGAACTCGGTCATCACATCAGGGGCTTTCGGTGCTCCCCGCAGCATCTGATTGGTAATCCCCGTGTAATCTTCAATGAAATCATTAATTCGTACGCCAGGGTTTATCAGGCTCTGAAAATGATCGATGATTTCAGCGCCCTGGATCAGCACCGCGCCAATCTCAATCGCCCGATCTCCCTGGTCCGGCGACATGCCGCTGGTTTCGAAATCAAGAACCACTATTCCGTCACGACCGCTTTCCCGCACCAACCTACCTTCTCTCTCCGGATCTTCATTTTTTACTAAAGAGTGGGCATTGTAATTTCGAATTTCAACTTTGACCAGAGAAAAAAATGGAGAGAATAAATGATGGCTACAGGACATTGACGTTTCTGATCCCCTCCGGCCGCCAGGCGGGAGAAATGACGTGACTCCCCTTCCCTTTTTCATCTAGCAGGCTGGCAGGCATGACAGAAAAGTCGCCGTGACGGTTATTGACGGCATCGAGAGACTCAGTCAACAGCTGGAGTTTCCGCTGTTCGGGGAACAGAGCATACTGTCCGGCTTCAAACTGCAGGCTGCTGAGGCTGATTCCGATCAACCTCAAGGGTTGCATCAGGATCAGCCCGTCCAGAATCCGTAATCCGGCCTGATAGATGTCAGCACTCAGGTTGATGGCTTCGATCCCGGTTTTTCTCTTGCTGAAGGTCTGAAAATCGGCGTAACGCAAGGTCAGGGTCACCGTCTTTCCGAGCACCCCATAGCGTCTGGCCCGCCTGCCAACCATCTCGGAAAGCTGTAGCAGGAAACGACGAATCGCCTGAGGGTCGCTGACATCTCGCCGTAAGGTCATGCTGTGGCCAACCGACTTGATCGGTGCTTCCTGTTCCGGTGAAAGCACCGGCCGGGCATCGATCCCCTGCCCCATCCAGTGCAGCTGGTCACCGATCACTCCGAACTTTCGACGGAGGACCGGAAGAGGAAAGCGGCCCAACTGACCGCAATGATGAATACCGAGCAGGCTGAGGCGATGAGCGGTTCTGCGTCCGATCCCGCAAAGAGCCCCGACAGGAAGATGTTCGAGCACCTTCGCCGTTTCTGCCGGGCTGATGGTCGTCAAACCATTCGGTTTCTCCATCCCGGAGGCCAGCTTTGCCAGCAATTTATTGGCTGCGATCCCGACAGAGCAGGTAATCCCGAAGTTGAATTTGATCCGTGATTTGATCAGGTAGGCGATCCGCTCAACACCACCAAACATCCTCAGTGAGCCGGTCACATCAAGAAACGCTTCATCGATTGAGAAAACCTCTACTTGTGGAGTATAGTCCTGAAAGATTTTGATGACCCCTGATGAGACATGGGTGTAGAGGCGGTTATTGGCCGGGACAACAATCAGTTGGGAGCAGGCCCTGAGGGCCTCATCAACCCTCATCCCGGTCTTGATCCCGTAGCTGCGTGCTTCGTAAGAGGCGGTCAGAATAACCGTCCGTTTTTCCCGACCGGTGATCGCCACCGGTTTCCCCCTCAGGGCCGGGTTCGACTGCTGTTCAACGGCCGCGAAGAATGCGTTCATATCGATGTGCATGATGACCCGTTGTTTCACAGCGCCTCAATTCTTTCCAGCATCCAGTTGGTTGTGGTCAGATTGTAGACCAATTCATATAACGCCCCCTCATCCGTTACGTGAAAGTGGATCAAATCGGTTTCGCCGCGCCGGTCCCGCCAGGTATTGGTAATCTGCAGGATGTTGTGCTTTTTACGGTTCAGATCAAACCAGACCGGCCTGATCCGGGCTCCCGGACCGTGGACAACCCCGACGCGTAACCCTTCGCTTTTTGCCCGCATCTGCTATTCGTCCAATGACCGAAAGATCCCGGTCACCTTGCCGACGATCTGAACATCCTCATCTGGTCGCACCAGAATCGGCTCCAGATCGGCATTCTCCGGTTGCAGGCGGATATGTCCCGGTTCACGAAAGAAACGCTTCAGGGTTGCTTCTCCATCCAGGAGAACGACAACGATATCCCGATCCTGCGCATCGGTTTGTGGTTGAATAATCGCCATATCGCCATCCAGGATGTGAGCATCGATCATGGAATCGCCCCTGACCCGTAGAATGAATGAGTCTTTCGCTTTGACCAGGCCGACATCGACGGCCAGAAAATCCTCGACCATCTCCACGGCCAGCTGTGGATTCCCGGCTCGAACTTCACCCACCAGCGGCAGAGTCACCATTCTGCCGGTTCGCGTCAGAACAATCCCCCTTGAACTGCCGCTATTGCGGCGGATGTAATCTTTTTTCTCCAGTGCTTTCAGGTGCCGGATGACTCCAAGGTTTCCCGAAATACTCAGGTGCCCTGCGATCTCCTGCAGGGTTGGTGGATAGCCATGACTACTGGAAAAGTCGACAAGGAAATTATAAACCTGCTGCTGACGGGCTGTGAGATCAACCATTAATAAGCCTCCCTGCTAGTTATCAAAAAGTAACTACCATGAAGAAAGCTGGCTGTCAAGTAATCAGGCAGAACAGAAAAATGGAAAGACGAAAAATTTCATTTTTTTCCAGAGACTTAAACAAGATTCTCTCGTTTCAATATGAACTTTTAAAATGGGGAGCAGGTACACAAAAGATTTTCTAATGACCTGTTTACTATGATCTGCGATGATGAGACATGGAATTACAGACGCGACAAAACGAAATAACGGGCGAGGACTGGCTGGCAATTCCACCGGAACTGTCGGACGGTCTGACCCGCGGGAGTCTGACCAAACACCAGCTGCGACGCTGGGCACTGGTTCTTGAAGCGCGGCAGATTCCATATCACAGTGAACAGACCGCTGGTCACCGGCAACTGCTGATCGCGCCCGACAATTACCAGAGAGCGTTGGATGAACTGCGCCGATTTGAAGATGAAAACCGCAACTGGCCTCCACCACTGCCACCGGACAATCCGCTGAGGGACAATCGCCTGACGACCCTCTCGGTCCTGATGCTCCTGGCAACATTCCACAACCTGACCTTGCTCGACATCAATCTGCTCGGACATTTTCCGGTCGATTGGAATCAGATCGGCAATGCGCACGCCGGAAAAATCATGCGGGGCGAATGGTGGAGGTTGGTGACCGCCCTCTGTCTGCATGCCGACTGGCTTCACCTGCTCGGCAATCTGGTCATCGGCGGGATGTTCATCGTCCGACTCTGTCGCGACCTCGGCTCCGGTCTGGCGTGGAGCCTGCTGCTTGGTTCCGGCATACTTGGCAACCTTCTCAACAGCTACCTGCAAAGCCCGGCCCACCGAGCGGTCGGCGCTTCAACCGCCATTTTCGGTGCTGTCGGTATCCTTGCCGCCCTCAGCCTGGTTCGCTATCGGCACAACCTGCGTCGCCGCTGGCCGCTACCGGTGGCGGCAGCACTGGGCCTGCTGGCCTTGCTCGGCGCAACCGGCGAACGAACCGATGTCGGAGCCCATCTGTTCGGCTTTTTTTGTGGATTCGGCATCGGCGTTATCGCTGAAAACCTGATCGGCAGGTATGGCCGTCCAGGAAGACGGCTTAATCATCTTATGGTGTTCGGAAGCATTGGAGTGGTGGGTATTTCCTGGTGGATGGCCCTGACTTTCAGCTGATTACTGAAAAAGCTATTGCTTTAATTGACATCAGCAGTGAAATAGATAAAACTTTCTCCTCACCCTTGACGACACAAGGACAATGGCATGAAATCTTTCATTTTGTGGTCTGCAGCGCTGGTTATCCTGCTCGGACTGGCTTTGTTTTTTTATCAAAACCGGTTTTTCGAGACAGAAGAAGAGCCAGCGCTGGTTTCAATGGAGGAACCGACCCCGGAACCGGTGAAGCCGGTGGTAAAATATCCTGTCCCGAAGCGTGAACCGGTCGCAGAACAGCCTTCGGAGACCGAGCAAGCCGAAGTCGTCGTAGAACCACCACCCAGCTTACTTGAAAGCGACAAAACCCTTCAGGAAACCCTGAACCGCATGCTCAAAGAGCAGAAACTGCTCGCCCTGCTCCACCTGAAAAACTTCATTCAGCGTTTCGTCGTCACCGTTGACCGCATGACAGAGAAACAGCTTTCACAACATCATTTGCCTGTGACAGCCCCTGAAGGAAAATTCCAGGTCAGCGGCGGCAGCATCAGTCCGCAGAATGCAAACCGCTACACACCCTACCTGCAGCTGATTGAGACCATCGGGATTGACCCGGCCGTATCTATCTATGTCTACTATTATGAACTGTTTCAGGAAGCCTACCGGGAACTGGGCGCTCCGCAAGCGCATTTCAATGATCGCTTTGTTGTGGTCATCGACCATCTGCTGGAGACACCGGACGTCAAAGAACCGATTGGAGTGATCCAGCCGATGATCGTCTATAAATTTGCCGACCCTGAACTGGAAGGGCTGTCGGCGGGGCAAAAACTGCTGTTGAGAATCGGAGCAGACAATCGGGCTAAAGTGAAGGCGATACTCGAGAACCTGCGGCGGAAGCTCACCACTCTGGGAGATGTGGCTCGTAACTGAGCCTTCAGTCCCTATTCAAAGCAAATCCTGAACAGCCGGTATTTTCCGCGTGCTGGCGATGTTCAGGATAGTCACTGCAATAATCGGGCTTGAGATCATTGATGCCGCAGATGTGCCCCCTCTTATTGAGAATATCAAGAAGCCAGGGGCAGCGATCGACTTCTTCACCCGTTTCTGGATGAACCCAGACCATGTGCAACCGGTTATTGTTTCCCAGTTCGAGCGTATCAACCCATTCGAGAAGGTCGCTACGACCAGCTTCCTGCCAGCGCTGCAGATCGGCATCGCTGACGCAGCCCCGATAAGCATCGACCAGATTCAGACAGCAATGCCCGCATAGCCTGCAGCTAAACGGTTCCGATTTCATCATCCCTCTCCACCTTGGCCACATCTTCGGGAGTTTCCAGACTCACCTGCCCGAGCGTTCCAGACCTGAGTTCACGCAGAAAAATTTCCGCAGCTCGATGCAGGTCGATCTCTCCCCCACTGACAAGACAGCCCCGGCGACGACCAACTTCCTCCAGCCCGGCCATGGCATTGCCAGGGGGTTCTTTAAATTTATACCGCTTCACCACTGTATCGGGATATTTATCGAGCATGAAGTTCATGGCGAACTGAGCGACCCCGATAAAATCGATGGCACTGTCACCGATAGCACCACTGGTCGCCAGGCGACTGGCCCCGGCAGGGTTATCCATCACCGGCCAGAGCAAGCCGGGCGTATCGGACAGGAGAATGCCGTTTCGCAAGTCGATCTGCTGCGGACAGGTGGTAATAGCAGGCTTGTCACCCACCCGGGCAATCTTCCTGCCGGCCAGCGTATTAATAAGGGTCGATTTTCCAACATTCGGGATGCCGACGACCATAGCCCTTAGTGAGCGGCCTGGCTTCCCCCGGTTGGGCGCCAAGATTCGGCAAAGTTTAATAATACGGGCAACGTCCTGATGCTGTCTCGCCTCGATCGGCAGAGCACGAACGCCTTTTTGTTGCTCAAAATAGCGAACCCACTCTTTTGTAACAGTGGGATCAGCCAAATCATTCTTGTTCAGAACCTTTACACAGGGCTTATCACGGCGCAGACTCTCCAGGGTCGGATTGGAGCTGCTGAGAGGTAAGCGAGCGTCCAGAATTTCAATAAATACATCAATGCTCGGCAAAACATCAATAATCTGCTGCTTCGCCTTTTTCATGTGCCCGGGATACCAATCAATAATCATCTTCTGTCTCTCTTCTGTTCGATGTCGGCAACAGGCAAAATCGCTACGATCTGCGCAAAGGCAATTGTGCCTGGCGCCATCCCGACATGTGCCCTTCGAGCATTTCAAGTTTGCTGTAACCTGCTCTGGCAAGCGTCGACATGACCAGTCGTGCCCGCGGTCCATGCTCGCAAGTTACAACCAGCAGCTGCTCCTTCGTTTTTGGCAAACGGACCAGACGGAACAGGATTTTTATTAAAGGCGCATGGATAGCGCCGGGAATGTGCCCGGAACGGTACTCAAATCCACTCCGAACATCTATGATTGTCGGCGTACTCCCGCTTTTTATTTTAAGGGCCAACTCCTGAGCGCGCATAGACTCCTCTAAAGCGAAAAACCACAAGAAAGATCTTGTGGAAGCTGCGTGGATACCTATATCACTTTGGCCTTTTTACGGCAATCTCTCAATGGTCAGATCGTTACTCCCGCTCATAACCGCAGGACCAGCAGGCACCAAAATGCCCTTCCAGGGCCTCTCCGCACTTTGGACACTGCCAGTCCGGTTCATCCTTGTGCCCATTTGCTAACCAACCTTCCAGCAAGAGTCTGGCCCGTGGAAAAGCTTCATCATCAATCACCCAAAGCTCAGGGAAACACTCTGTCAACGGTATTTCACCAATCGCCATGGCAAGGTCCGCGTTGCGCACCAGACAATCTATCCCCTCTTCTGCGATGACATCCCTGAGCAAAATCGCCTGCGGACGTTCCCAGAGCCCAAAGGTGTGTAGTTTTTTCATAAAGTCAATATAGCACTGATTCCAGGACATTCGTAATCTTCGACCACTTACCCTTTGGCGCTGCCGTTTTCTCTGCGCCGGTATTCTCTGCTTAGTCGTTCCCTCTCAGTATAAACAGAAAAAGCCCATCCGAGTCAGTTGCGGATGGGCTTTTATCGAAAGAAAAACGATTATTTTTTGAGCTGTTTGTAGTTCTCCAATACGTCATAACCTCCGCGAATCATACTGCGGATCGGATCGACACCCAGAGAGGTCCAGTTAATCCGATGCATGTCGAAAAAGTCCAGATCGTCGTACACTTCCTCACGTTCTTCCTGCTGTACGACCTGCAGTCGCCCATTCCGATACCTGACCCGAATCTTCATATAAACCCTTTCAATGTCCAGATTGGTAGCCATCTTCACAAATTGACAACATCCTAACACACTTCAATCGAGCAATGCATCAATCGAGTCGAAATCAAACCGTTCTTCAGCCAATTTTTTTATCAGATCAATCTTGTGCGTATCTTCTGCAACCAATTTTGACACGTCATCATTGATCAACTCAAAGACATCAGTAGATGTTCGCCCCGCGCGCATGTACGGGATACCGCTGCTATCAATGATCTGTTGAGTGATCCGACTGATCGGTCCGACTCCAGGGATGATAATCCCGGCGAGTTTGCCTCGATATTCGTCAATCTGATAGAGATTCGCCAGGGTCACCATCAATTCGTCGCGACTGCTGTTCACAATAACCAGGGTCGCATCCTTGAGCAACCCGGCAACCCTTTGAGCACTGGCCGCTCCGATCTGCAGATGATGAACAATCCTCTGCGCTTCCTCTTCGCTGGAGTGAAGTTCGATATCGAGAACGTTGGAAATTCGTCTCATCGTCGGGTTCGCCAGAATCGGTTGATAATTGAATCCACCGATCACTTTGAAAGGTTGACCCTCAAAGGCAATCCCAAGGTAGCGCAAAGTCTGTTCTCGCTTCTCGGGAATTATCTTATTAATCAATGCCGCCTTGACCGGAACCTGCTGCTTCTCGAACAGAGCCAGATTCATATGAGCAGCATCGACGACATTCCCCAGACCGCCCCCTGTCACCAGCAGCACGGAAGCGCCGGCGTCCTTGGCGACTTTGGCGTTAGAGCAACCGATCAGAGACCCGACCCCGGAATGGCCGGCCCCTTCGATAATCAGAAAGTCGTTCTTGGCATCCAGCTCTGCAATTGCGTCAAACATCTGTCTGGCAATCTGCTCTCTGGACAGCTCCCCATCAAGGATTCTGCGGGTATCACCCGGTTTCAGTACAAAGGGTGACATCAGTGGTAAATCTTCCTCCAGACCGAAGACTCTCGCCATCAACACGGCATCCTTATCAGCAGAAATACCATTCAATGAGGAAGGTTTTGGCCCGATAGGCTTGATAAAACCGACACGTTTATATTTTTTGCGTGCCATATGCATCAGCGAAAGACTGGTGGTGGTCTTGCCGCTATTTTGACCAGTTGCAGCAATAAACAGCTTGCGTGCCATAATCACTCCTTAGGTTCTGCTCTCCCGTGGCGTTGCTCTACCAAAGTGCCATGTATACTGCCACAGGGCAAGCCCTCTCTATCATTTTTAATCTACTGCATTCGCTATGATCGCTGGCCCGGGACGATTTGCGAAAAAAGAAACAGAATTGCGGCAGAGACAACAATAGAAGGCCCGGCCGGAGTATCATAATTCCAGGATCCATACAACCCGCCCACCACGGATAAACAGCCCAACAGCACGGCAAGCAATGCCATCATCTCAGGAGACCTGACAAAACGGCGCGCGCTGGCGGCAGGAATAATCAATAAAGCCGTAACCAGCAGCAGACCGACGATCTTCATCATCATCGCAACCACCAGCGCAATCAGACAAGAGAAGATCAACTCGACAAGATCGACCGGAACTCCTTCGACAGATGCCATGTCCCGGTGCACGGTAATCGACAAGAGCGGTCGCCAGATCAGAAGCAAAGAACCAAGGGAAATCACACCGATCAGCAGCACCCAGAGCAGATCAGCATTGCCGATCGCCAGGATATCCCCAAACAGATAGGCAACCAGATCAACACGCACATCTTCCATAAATGCCAGAGCGACAAGCCCCAAAGACAGCGCGCAATGGGCAAGAACGCCGAGCAGGGTATCTGATGGCAGCCGCTGTTTTTTTTGCAGGAAAAACAACAGGACTGCAATAAACAGACAGACCGCAAGGACTGCAAGGGTCGCATTGACATCAAAAAGAAATCCGAGTGCAACACCAAGCAGGGCAGAGTGTGCCAGGGTGTCTCCAAAGTAGGCCAGTCGACGCCAGACGACAAAGGAACCAAACGGACCGGCAATAAGTGCGACCCCGAGGCCGCCGAGCAGAGCCCGTACGAGAAAATCATCGATCATGACGTCTCCCCCTCCAACGTTCGGGGGCAGCGACAAGAGGTGCCGTCACATTCTTCGTGCCGGTGGTTCGTGTCATGGCTGTAGAGGGCCAGGTGCGGAAGAGCAGCTGGGCCAAAAAGTTTCAGAAACTGCAGATCCTGACTGACAACTTCCGGACTTCCCGTACAGCAGACATGGCGATTAAGGCAGATCACACGATCAGTTGAGGCCATCACCAGGTGGAGATCATGAGAAACCATCAGAACGGCACAATCCCTTTTATCCCGGAGATGGGTAATAAGCTGAAACAGTTCGACCTGACCATGAACATCAACCCCCTGAACAGGCTCATCCAGTACCAGAAGTTCAGGGTCACGCAATAATGCTCGGGCCAGGAGGATTCTTTGCAGCTCTCCGCCGGACAGGGTCGAAAGTTGAGCGCGACTGAGGTCTTCAGCACCCACCTCTTTCAAAACAGCTGGGATTCTCGAAGTAATTCGCCGTGCAGACAGACTTAAAAATCGATAAACCGAGAGAGGAAAACTTTGATCAGGATGCAGCTTCTGAGGAACATACCCGATCCGCAGTCCCGGCTTTTTCCGAACGCTGCCGCTTCGTGCTGAGAGGAGACCAAGAGCGACTCTCAGGAGGGTTGTTTTTCCTGCGCCGTTGGGGCCAATCAGGGTCAGAATCTCTCGCGCATTGACCTGCATGTCAACACCTGAAAGGATCGGTTTTCCCTGCAAATCGACGCAAATTTTCTGCAAGTCAACCAGAACGTGGCTCTCAGACATCTGCTCCCCCTTGACGACATTTCGGGCAGAGTCCACTTATTTCAACCAGCTGTTCACGCACCTGAAACCCGATTGAGGCTGCCGTTGAATCAATCTCCTGCCTGATATCACGGTTATCCAGTTCAGCAAGGACGTTACATGATTCACAGATGAGAACCTGTCCAGAGTGCTTTTGCCCCGGATGACTGCATCCGAAATACGCGGTGCGCGAAGCCAGACGGTGAACCAACCCATGCTCCAACAGAAAATCAAGGGTCCGATAAACCGTCGGAGGAGCGGCCCTGCCCTCCCTCTGCAACAGGTCGAGCAGGTCATAGGCGCCGACAGGTTGATGGCTTTGCCAGATCATCTCGAGGATTCTACGCCGGAGCGGTGTCAGGCGCAGCTTATTCTCAACACAAAGGTCCTCTGCACGTTGCAGCGCCAAATTGACACATTGCTGATGGGCTTCATCATGACAGGTAAAAGGTTGAACCATACGCCCCCCTTTTCGCCAGAGAAAGAATATTCAATATTTTGTCCTCCAATGTTTTGTTATAATATATCATAACAATTATCGTAAGAGAGGATTAAACATATGTACCGCGTCACCACCTTCATCTTTACTCTGATTCTGTCATCAATATTCGTGCCTCGGGTGTCAGCAGCACCGAATGTTGTGGCGACGATTTTGCCTCTTCATGCTCTGGTAGTAGGGGTAACCGAAGGAGTCTCCCGGCCAAAACTCTTAATCAAGGGTGGCCACTCACCTCACAGCTATAGTTTGCGCCCTTCCGACGCAAAGGCTCTTGAAGATGCGAACCTGATTCTCTGGGTCGGGCCAGAACTCGAGTCATTTCTCGTTACTCCTCTGAATTCCCTGGCGTCAACAGCGGCAAAGCTGGAACTGCTGAAGCAGAAAGAACTCGTTCGTCTTCCACAAAGAACGGGCGGGGTCTGGGATTCTTTTGAATCACTTGATCATGCAGGAGCCGACCATGCAGCAAGCAGTAATCCTCATCTTTGGCTCGATCCGCAAAATGCGGTAAACATCACCCGCCTGCTAGCCAGCAAACTGACTGAACTGGACCCGAAAAACGGCAGAACTTATAAAGCTAATGCACAGCGCCTTGAAGAGCGCTTACAACGTCTTGATCAAAAAATTGATCAGCAATTAGATCCCGTCAGAGAGCTCCCCTATTTGGTTTTCCATGATGCGTATCATTATTATGAACAACGTTATGCTCTCCAGCCCCTGGGAGCGATATCTATCAGTCCGGAACGGCGACCCGGGGCAAAGCGGATCTCCGAAATCAGGAAGATGGTTCAAGAATCTAAGGCACGTTGTGTTTTTGCCGAACCACAGTTCAAACCTCAGATGGTTGAAACCCTGATCTCCGGAACTTCTGTAGCCGTCGGGATTCTTGATCCGATCGGAGCAGACCTCACTCCTGGCGTGGACAGTTATTTCACCCTGTTAGAGAAGATGACTGAGAATTTAAAAAAATGCCTGATGGGCTCCACCCGAAACTAAGCCCTCCGTTTGACAAGTGCTGCCAACAGGTTAGTCTTTCTCTATAACAAGTCACGGAGGATGCTATGAAAACTTTTTTACTGTGCCTGTTCTTCACCCTGTTTACTATCAGTCCGTTGTTCGCAGAAACCGTCGATATCTCGAGCAAGCTTAAATTACACTTTGATATTCCGGATACGTGGGTTTCTGATCTTGAGCCGCCCCAAGCCCTGGTCGATATCATGGCCGAACACATTGGACATGACGCTGCGCAAAAAGGACGTCACCCCAGCCAGGGAGAGTTACAACAGCTGGCACGTAAGCGATTTGCTGAAAATGAAGCACTGCTTTTCAACCCGGAAAGTCACGCTTTTCTCAGTCTCGATTTCAGCCCTCTTCGTCAGGGCGAACGAGCTCCGAGCCATAAATCGATTAAGCTTTCAGCACGATATGCCGGTGAGTCCTTAAGTAACGAGGAGGGTGTTTCAGATTTAACCACGACAGAGTCAGATATCGAGATCGATGGCGCATGGTATTCACATCGCTTTGATGCGACATACAAACACCACGACAACCCGATTTCATTTACGGGGATCGTCGGCTTCGCATCACCATATTGGTTTTATTTTTACTACACGGATTATTTGAGGGATTCGCGGGACAGGGAGGCGTTGGAAAAAATCATAAGATCGCTCAAGATCGAAAGCAGATAACAACAAAGGCCGCTATTGCTGATAGCGGCCTTTGTTGACAACGATTTAAAGATGCTCTAACTGGCGACTGCCGCTCGATCCTTACCGAGAGCCAATAGAATTTTCTCAACCATCCCGTCAGCGTCAAGTTTCAAAAGGTGGCGCAGTTGCGCCTGTGTTCCCTGCTCCACAAAGTGGTCAGGAATGCCAATCCGCAACGTATGACAGGTTAACCCTGCATCCGACAATAGCTCCAGCACCGCAGCACCAAAGCCCCCCTGCAAGGCATTCTCTTCCGCAGTTACGACAAGTGAAGCGTCTGTTGCCAGAGAACAGATCAGGTTTTCATCAAGCGGTTTGATGAAACGAGGGTCAACCACAGCGACCTCTATCCCCCGATCAGAAAGCTGGTCTGCTGCGGAAAGAGCCGCCTCAACCATCGGCCCTACGGCGAAAATGACCGCATCATCCCCTTTACGCAGGATTTCGCCCTTACCTATTTCAAGCGCATCGACAGGCTTGTCGAGAGGAAGGCCCAGGCCGCTCCCTCGTGGATAGCGATAAGCAAAAGGACCATCAAACTGACTTGCCGTCAACATGGCACGCTTCAGTTCTACCTCGTCTCTCGGAACGACAAATGTCAGGTTTGGAAGATGACGCAGAAATGACAGATCAAAGACACCATGATGGGTGGGGCCATCAGCGCCGACCAGTCCCGCACGGTCGAGAGCGAAGGTGACTGGCAGATTCTGCAAGCAAACGTCATGCAGCACGCTGTCGTAAGCACGTTGCAAAAAGGTGGAATAGATGGCTACAACCGGCTTCAGTCCCTGACATGCCATGCCGGCAGCAAAGGTCACGGCATGCTGTTCGGCAATACCAACATCGTAAAAACGGGCCGGAAACTGCTCAGAGAATTGTTTGAGGCCGGTCCCTTCGGCCATAGCAGCCGTAATAGCGACGACCCGTTCATCTTCCTTTGCCAGATCAATGAGCATTTGCCCGAAAACGGAGGTATAGGAGGCTGCCCCGGGCTTGGCAGGCAGGACTTCACCGGTTTCCGGATTGAACGGTCCGACTCCATGAAACTTGCGCGGATTATGTTCTGCGGGGACATACCCCTTCCCTTTCGTTGTTGCGATGTGGACCAGAACCGGACCATTAATATGAGAAAGATTCGTCAAGGTGTCTTCAAGTTCGGCAATATTGTGGCCATCCAAAGGGCCGAAATAATCAAAGCCGAAGGCTTCAAACAACATGCCGGGAGTAATGAATCCTTTCAGGGATTCTTCTGCACGTTTTGCCAGGCTCACCAGGTCTTTGCCGAAGCCCGGAACATGACTGAGCAGATTTTCGGTCTCTTTTTTAAAACGGACAAACAGATCAGATGACAGCTTGCGACTTAGAAATGAAGAGAGTGCGCCAACATTTGGTGAGATAGACATCTCATTATCGTTCAGAATGACGATCATTTTTTTCTTCAGATGGCCCGCATGATTTAATCCCTCAAAAGACATTCCGGCCGTCAGAGACCCATCGCCAATAATCGAAACAACGCGTTCATTGCCACCGGCAGCTTTAATCGCGGCGGCAAAACCGAGTCCCGCTGAGATTGAGGTGCTCGAATGACCAACATCAAAGGCATCATGTTCACTTTCCTTCCGTTTTGGAAAACCACTGATACCATCGAGTTGACGCAGCGTATGAAAACGATCCAACCTGCCGGTCAATAGTTTATGAGCATAGGCCTGGTGACCGACATCCCAGATAATTTTATCTTTGGGGGAATTAAACACACGATGCAGAGCGATGGTCAACTCGACCACCCCCAGTGAAGATCCAAGGTGTCCACCATTCCGGGAGACTGTCTGTATAATCTGTTGTCGCAGTTCGTCAGCCAATTGAGAAAGTTCGACACGAGAGAGTTGCTTCACCTCCGCAGGTGATTTTAGGCTAGGAAGAATCTGACTCATTTAAATCCCTATTATGTTTCGCTTTATCTGGACAGCCATAAAGGCAAACAGACATAACTCGTTATCAATCACTGAGATGTTCTACCACAAGGAGCAACTTCGATTAAACAAAATCGATAAAAGCTCCTTCTCAGAATGAACGGTCGACGATGTAGCCAGCAATTTCACGTAATGGTCGCGCAGAATCACCAAAGGAGTCAAGGGCTGCAAATGAGATATCTCGAAGCTCACGGGCCCTCTTACGTGATTCATTAAGACCTATCAAGGCAGGATAGGTTGCCTTACCCCGCTGTTGGTCACTCCCGACATCCTTACCGAGCATGTTCTGATCAGCCACAATATCGAGAATATCATCTGCGATCTGAAAAGCCAGCCCTGCAGACTGCCCATAACGAACAAGCGCTCTTCTTTGCTCCTGAGAGGCTCCGCCAAGAACAGCTCCACACTCGATTGCGGCCAAAATCAAAGCACCTGTCTTGTGTGTGTGGATATATTCCAGTGTCGGCAGATCGATCTCCTTCCCTTCCGATTCCATGTCGACCACCTGGCCACCGACCATCCCCATAGAACCGGCGCTTCTGGCCAGCAGGTGGATAGCCTCATTGCGTGCTTCAGTGGGAATTTCCAATCCAAGGTCCGGGTTGGAAAGCAGAATAAATGCTTCTGTTAATAACCCATCGCCAGCCAGAATAGCCACATCCTCACCATACATCCTGTGGTTGGTCGGCTTCCCTCTACGCAGATCATCATCATCCATGGCGGGGAGATCATCATGGATCAGGGAATAGCTGTGGATCATTTCAATGGCGCAGGCCGCAGGAAGCCCCTGCTGAATATCTCCGCCTACAACTTCACAGGCAGCAAGTAACAGTATGGGGCGAATTCGCTTTCCGCCGGCAAAAACAGAATACCTCATCGACTCGTGGAGACGAGCAGGCAGGGTTTCTGATCGCGGCAGGTAAGTATCAAGGGCGGACTCAACAAGATGCAATCGTTCCCTAAGATATATATTTAAATCCCAGCTTACCTCCGGACTACTCATTGAAAGGTTCTCTGATGAAGGAGCCATCTTCCTGTTTCCGCAATTTACTGACTTCCAGTTCTGTCTTTTCCAGGGCCTTGCGACAGTCACTGATGTGCTTGACAGCATTTTTGAAAATTTTCAGAGACTGTTCCAGGCTCAATTCTCCGCCCTCCAACAGTTCAACAGCCTCTTCCAGCTCTTTAATCGATTCTTCATACCCTTTTCTTGCAGCCATGTTCATCTCCAACGTCTCTATTTAAGGGTCAGCTATTGCCGTTTTTCTTCTCTATTTTCTTATCAGTAATGACCCGTGCCTGCAATTCTCCACGAGCCAACTTTAAACGTAATTCATCATCAATACTCACCTGTCTCGAGTCACGAATAATCTCTCCGTTCTTCATTGAGCTGACCAGTGCGTAACCCCGGTCAAGAACTTTGAGCGGTGACAGGGCGTCAAGTCTTCCCGAAAGAGCGCCAAGAGTTCCACGACTTAACTCCAATTGGTGTTCCATGGCCGCGGCTAAACGATGAGAGAAGGCAGAAAGTCTTTGCTTGCGAAGGGGAAGCTGGTCCAGGGGTGATCTCAAACGCGCTTCGATGTTATCCAGCCTGGAGCGCTGCAGACTCAACAAGGACTGCATGCGACTTTGCAGCCGCAGACTCAAATGGTCCAGGTGTTGTTCCAGTTCAAGACGGTTTTTAACCACCAGCTCTGCCGCTGCGCTTGGGGTCGGTGCCCTCAGATCTGCAACAAGATCTGCGATCGTCGTATCAACCTCATGCCCGACGGCAGAGATGACAGGAATATTCGAAGCAGCAATTGCAAGTGCGACAACCTCTTCGTTAAAGGCCCACAGATCTTCCAGTGATCCGCCGCCGCGACCTACAATTAAAACGTCGCTGCTGGCTTCAGCATTCAACTCGGCAATTGCTTCAGCAATCTCTGGAGCGGCAGTCTCGCCCTGAACAGAAACCGGACGCAGAAGAACCTTTAATCCGCTTGACCTGCGCTGTAATATATTCAATATATCCTGTATTGCGGCTCCAGTGGCAGAGGTCACCACGCCGACAGTGAGCGGGAATGCAGGCAGTGCACGTTTTCGTTCAGGATCAAAGTAACCGTCTTGCTGTAGGCGATCTTTAAGTTGTTGAAACGCAAGCTGCAAACCGCCCAGTCCGACAGGCTCCATTCCTTCGACGATCAATTGGATATCGCCCCGTTGCGTGTAAACAGAAAGACGGCCGCGACAGATAACTTCCATTCCGTCTTCTGGTTGGAAGCGGAGCAAACGTGCGGTGCTGCGGAATTGGACACAGCGAACCTGACTACGCGTGTCCTTCATGGTGAAATATCTGTGGCCGGAAGCAGGCCTGGACAGGTTCGCTAACTCACCCTGGACCAGGACTTCGACAAAATTATCCTCAATCAGATCCTGAACAACCTGAATCAACTCTGATACTGATACAACGTCTGGCAACACGCACATTCTCCCGAGTCAAGTCTCTAAATTGTATTCGTGTCATTATAACCACTTACAGCACAGATTGACAGGGTTGCTACAATCCCATATAAACACAGTCACCTGTCACGCAGTACAACAGAACTGCCAAGGAGTTTTCATGGCAAATCCTTATGTCATTACAGTTTCCAGTGAAAAAGGTGGCGTAGGAAAAACCACATTGGCCACCAACCTGGCAATTTATTTAAAATACTTAATCGGCGACCTGCCGGTCACCCTGCTGAGTTTTGACAATCACTTTACCGTCGATCGCATGTTTTTAAGGTCGATTGATAAAAGCTCTTGCCATGTCGGACATATTTTTTCGGGTGGCAACATGAATGAACTGCCTGTCACTGGTGAGCATGGTGTTCAGGTCATCCCGTCATGCGCCGATCTGCAAACGATGCAAACCATGCTGGCGGATGATGATCAACTGGCGGATCTGCTGGGCAGATCAAACCTGACCGGCATTATCATTATCGATACCAGTCCGGTTCTGGACATTTTTACGCGCAACGCACTCTACGCTGCTGATCGGGTTATTGTTCCGGTCAAAGATGCCCCGTCACTGGAAAACTGTAAAAATCTGAGACGTTTTTTTGAGGATCATGGCATAAAAAAAATCCCACTCAGACTTCTCCCCTGCCTGATCGACACCAGAATCCGCTACAAAGC
>DATFMC010000077.1:0-7435 GCA_035267105.1 Geopsychrobacteraceae bacterium | reverse complement strand
TGGGGCTGAAAAGTTGTTGGGGACAATTGCGTCAGCGACCACATGATGAAGAACTGAGTGCTTCAGACTACGTCCGTCAATTACTCGACATCCCTGCCGGGTTTGAAGTGCCGGTTGTCATCGGAATCGGCTATGCGGATGAAGAGAAGAATGGGCATCTACGTGAATCGTTGCCGGATGGAAAAATACACCGGAATCGGTTCTTCGAGAAAAAGTAGTATGGGCAACTTAATTGGTCTGTCAGTTATGTTTAATTAAGCCATTTCTGAAAAAAATAAGAAGCCTGCGCCTCCCCCTGCGCAGGTTTTTTTATCCTACTCCATGAACTCATTACCCGAATATCAGACAGATAAAGGCAAAGATTGACAGCACAAACAGGATCACGATGTAAATGGTGAGGAATGACATGCTGTCATAGGTCTCGCTATTGCAATGTTTGTCTGTACAGTTTTTATGGTTAGCCATTTCCATAGCACCGTTCCTTTCCGGTTTAAAGCTCCTCGCCAATAATGACACCCGGATTTCCGAGAAAAGAGCTTAAGTTGAATTATGACCAATATGGTTATATTAGAGCAGGTGAGAGATTTGTTGACTACGAAGGAATTGCGTAATCAACTGTAGGAAATGGCTACTTTTGAGGAAGTCACCTCAGTAGGGGGCGCTAGTTATGGATCAGGGCTGCATAGTTTTTCTGGTAGGTTAGCAGGTCCAGGTCTGAAAAACAGACAAAGTAGACCCTTTGTAAACTACTGCCCTGTTGCAGGAAAGTGAGGGTTTCACGTAGAGCGATTCGGCAGGCCCGTTCAACTGGAAAACGGTAAACGCCGGTGCTGATCGAGGGGAAGGCGATCGATGTCAGATGGGCTTCGGCCGCGGTCTGCAGGGAGTTGAGATAGCAGTTTGCCAACAGGTGGTCTTCATTCCGTTCTCCACCGTTCCAGACCGGCCCAACCGTGTGGATGACGTAACGGGCCGGAAGATTAAATCCTGCAGTCATTTTCGCTTCTCCGGTCGTGCAACCATTCAGCTTGCGACATTCTTCCAATAACTGCGGACCGGCGGCCCGGTGAATGGCTCCGTCGACTCCACCTCCTCCCAGGAGTGAGCGATTCGCGGCGTTAACAATCGCATCGACGTGCAGGGTGGTGATATCGGTTTGAACAATTTCAATGACAGGGCGGACCATGAGATTTCCTCCGGGAGCCTCCAAAGAAATTCTTAGCAGGTTTACGCGGTTGACCCTCGGATCAGGGGACGCTGCCCTGAGAACAATAACAGAAAACACCGGGAATTCACCTCGGGGGGTTGATTTTCATTACTATCTGGGCGAAAGTGAAAAAAATAAAACAAAATATTGGGATTATGGCACTCTCCCCGATCAAGAAGTGCACCAATAGTAAGGAGACATCATGTCTGTAGCAACAGGTAGCAATGTTAAAGTCCACTACACCGGAACCTTTGATGATGGTGAGGTTTTCGATTCCTCCCGCGAGAGGGAACCGATGGAGTTTGAAGTTGGCGCTCAGCAGGTGATCCCCGGTTTTGATCAGGCGGTGATCGGTATGGAGATCGGTGAATCGAAGCAGGTCAAGATTCCCGAAGAAGAAGCGTACGGCGCTTATAATCCTGAAATGGTAATGGAAGTCACTCCCGACCAGTTTGAGGAAGGGATGAAAGTTGAAGTTGGCCAGCAGTTTCAGGTCGAGATGGGTGAGGGAAATCAGGTCGTGTTGATGGTCAAAGAAGTTCTCGATGACAAGGTTGTTCTCGACGCCAACCATCCAATGGCAGGGAAAACCCTCAATTTCGATATTGAACTGGTCGAGATCGCTTAAAAATTATTTCAGACCGCTACAAAAATGAACGCCCCTGTCGTCGATTGGTCACAGGGGCGTTTTTGTTGAGTTTCGTCTCCTGAACTGAGGGACAGGGATACAGGCATGGTTTAAAAAAGCACTGGTGTCACGTGTTTTCCGTGGTCCGTTCCTCTGTGGAGACAAAGTGCTTGTCAGCTTTCCTCGGCGCAGTCAGCGGGTTTAACCGTGCAAGCAGTTCAGTCTTGAAAATCAGTATCCAATCACCATCATCCGTTATACAAGTAAACCATGATTGACCCACGTAAAATTATCCATATCGACATGGATGCCTTCTTTGCCGCAGTTGAACAGCGGGACCAGCCGGAGTTGCGCGGAAAACCCGTTATTGTTGGCGGTGACCCCGGATCGCGCGGGGTTGTGGCGACCTGCTCATACGAAGCGCGGCATTTCGGTATTCACTCCGCCATGTCCTCGGCGCGTGCTTATCGTCTTTGTCCGCAGGCGATCTTTGTTCGTCCCCGTTTCGAAGCCTACCGTAACGTCTCCCTGCAGATTCGTACTCTGTTCCACGAATATACTGATCTGGTCGAACCTCTTTCTATCGACGAAGCCTATCTGGATGTTACCAGTAATAAAAAAGAGATGGCCTCCGCCACCTGGATTGCGCAAGAGATTCTGCGTGAAATTCAGAAACGGACCATGCTGACCGCCTCTGCCGGAGTGTCTTATAATAAGTTTCTCGCCAAAATTGCCTCCGATGTTAATAAGCCGGCCGGGTTAACCGTCATTACCCCGGAACAGGCCCAGGACTTTATTGATGAGCTTCCGGTGCGCCGTTTTCACGGCGTCGGTCGTGTCACCGAGCAGCGGCTGCTCGCCCGTGGTATCGAGACCGGCGCAGATCTGCGGACCTGTGCCCTCGACGAGCTGGAGCGGTTGTTCGGCAAGTCCGGAAAATATTTTTACGGTATTGCCCGAGGGATCGACAGTCGTCCGGTGACCCCGAACCGGGTACGAAAATCGATCGGCAAGGAAGACACTCTGGCGGAAGATTGTGGAGATATCGGTCAGATCATGACCATTCTTGGCGATCTGACTGAAAGGGTGTCCGGGCTGTTGAAAGAGCGGCAGACCAGCGGCTTGACCCTGACCCTTAAAGTCAAATACAGCGATTTTCAGACCGTCACCCGCAGCCACTCCCGGAACGAACCGATCGATGACGCCGATGTGATGCTGGAGCTGGTCGAACAGCTACTCAATAAAACCGAGGCCGGGGTGCGCCCGGTCAGACTGCTCGGCATCACTGTGTCCAATCTAACCACCGATATCCCGTTGGAAACGTCGCCCCAGATGGAGTTGCCGTTCCCTTAACATGAGCCTGCCTGATCGCAACGAATCATCAAGGAGACATCAACTCGTAGGAATCGGTCTGCTTTCCGTCGGGGTTGCCAACCCGCAAGACCAGGGTTTTGTCCTGGCCACTGTAAGGATGACGGTTGTAGATGAGGGTGTTGCAGTCAATGTAGATCAATGCCTCCGTCGATTGTTTACGGGCCTGCTGCTCGCGCAGAGCCGTGCCACCCTGAGACTGAACGATCCGTTGTTGCGGCGGCAGGTCGGTCTGTCCGACCGGGTACTCATAGACAATCAGCGATGAATTGTGAACAAAGTTGATGCCGTTGATGACCAGTTGATAGAAACTGACGTAGTCCTCGCCACGGCTGATATCGGAAATATGCGGGATGTTGTTTAACCACAGCGAATGCGGGAACGACTCGCTGCCGTCAGGATTGATAACCTTAACCCCATAGGTGCCAGCGCTCAGCGGTGGCACGGTGAAATTGATCTCTGTATCGCTCAAGCGTGTCGAGGGGAGGATCTGACCGTCCAGCATCAATTGCACTCCCTCCCGGAAATATGCCCCTCTCAGCAAAATCACCCTTTGCTCCTGCGTGGAGCATTCATCAATATTCGACGGATCCAGGGAACTGATCCGGGGGGGTGGCAGAGTAACGCGCAGACTGATGGTCTGTTCCGCCTGCTGCTGATCGGTGATCAGGTACAGTGCATATTCACCTGCATTCATCTCCGGGAGGACAAAAATCAGCTGGCGCTCGTCGATCTGGTTAGGAATAACTTCACGGCCATTGATCATCACTCTGATGCTCGAATCGAAAGGGCCACCTATGACGGTGACCGCGCTGCCAACGATGGCCGGGTCGGGATATATGGAGGTTATCTCCAGGGCTGCAGAGAGTGTCGGAACGAGTAAGAGCGCCAGAAATAATGAAGAAAATGAGCTTTTCATGGGAATCCTCTTGTCACTGGTTTATTCTCAATTTAAGCACAGTTAGCGGGGAGCACAAGCTGCAGGGTTGCAGTGAGTCAGGCAATGAATTGATTGACAGCTGTTGCTCCAACTGGAATGATACCGTAAAAAAGGGTGTTTTCCTTTTCGGCAAGCGCGAAACCTCCAAGGTTCATTAGACGAGGTGAGTTGGTTTGCCGTTGAAGCGCCACTAGGTCGGATAAGGTCCGCAAACAAGATTGCATCAGGAGGGGGATTCCATGTGCAAAAATTCCGTCTGTCTCATTATCATTTTTTTATCCGTTCTGTTTCTTTCGACGTTGTCCCGGGCGGCCTGCCCGGAGATTTCAACGGCTGCCGCTAAGGCCCGGATCGACGACCTGAGTTCAGAGATCCACTATCACAACCAACTCTATTATCAGCAGGCCAGGCCAGTCCTCAGCGATGCTGAATACGACAAGTTGTTTGCCCGGCTCGCGGAGTTGGAGGGATGCTTTCCTGCGCTGGTCGCAGCCGATTCTCCGACTCGAACTGTTGGCGGAGCCGAGCAGAACAATCTGATCGTGACCCATGATCGGCCGATGTTGAGTCTTGATTCCACAAGCGGGAGTGAAGCGGTCGAAAACCTGCTTCAACGGATTGCAAAACAGACAGAGAAGGCCGCTAACGTTCAATTGCTGGTGCAGCCAAAGGTCGATGGCATCCCGGTAGAGTTGGTCTATAGTCAGGGGCAGTTGCTATCCGCTGCAACCCGCGGTGACGGATTCATGGGGGAGGCTGTGACCAGGCGGATTCGCGAAATAGAAGGGATACCGGAAACATTGATTGCGCCAGTCCCCCCTCGCATCGTGGTGCGTGGCGAGGTTTATTCGGACCTGACACATTTCAAGCTCGGAAACAGTGCGCAAGCCGATGATGAAGACCGTTATGCGACTCCACGGCATCTTGCCTCAGGCACGCTCCGTTCAGCACATCCGCAAACCTGGGCTTTGCAAAGTCTGCGCTTCTTCCCCTTTGAGCTGGTCAATGCCGAGCAGATAGATAGAATCTATTCCGCAAAAAAAGGGATGGAGATGCTTGCCAGGTGGGGATTCCCGGTGCAGCCAAAGCAGACTCATCAGGTCACGACCTTTGCCGAAATCAAAGAGGTCTATCGAGACTATCTGGTCCATCGCCAGGAACAGCACTTTGCTATCGATGGTCTTGTGATTAAGGTTGATGATCTTGACCTGCAGCACCGTTTGGGGCTGGGGCAACGAGCGCCGTTCTGGGCTGCTGCCTGGAAGTTTCCACCAGAAACGGCACTGACAGAGGTCGTTGAAATTGTCTGGAGCGTCGGCCGCACCGGAAAGCGGACTCCTGTAGCGCTTATGAAACCGATCAAGATTGGTGGTATTCAGGTGGAGCGGGCGTCCTTACATAATGCGGATGAGTTGCTGCGCCTCGGTGTCGTTAAGGGGGCGCGGGTTGTCGTCGCTCTGAAGGGGGATGTCATCCCGCAGATCGTCGAAGTGGCGAATCGCCCGTCAGGGAGCGCTACTGTCCAGATCCCGGCGGAATATCTCCTCCCTCCTGAGATTGATGCCTGCTTGAGCAACAGTACCGGCTGCCGCGAGCAGTTCGTGGCGCGTGCACTCTATTTTGTTTCGACGCTGGGAATCTCCGGCCTTGGGAAGGGCCGGATCGAGCAGTTGGTCGAAGCTGGACTGGTTACGGATCTGCCGTCATTTTTTGAGCTACAGGCACCACAAATAGCCTCGCTTCACGGGTTCGGGGCAAAAACGGCCGAGCAGATCAGCGCATCATTGCGTGAGTCAAGCCGTCCCAATCTGGAACAGATGCTGACAGCAATCGGGATGCCGGGTGTCGGCCCCGCAACCTGCGGGAGTCTTGCGAAGCATTTTGAGGATTTCAATGAATTGGTCATGGCGAGCTCGGAACAGATTGCTGCAGTGGAGGGTGTTAGTGAAAAGGCAGCCAACAGCATTCGTCGTTTTCTTGGTTCACCGGGTGGAGAGCAGTTGTTGTTGCGGATGCGTCATCTGGAGGTGATATGATTTCGCGGAAACAGGTCTGTTGTCAGAACGCAATCGATGGCAGAGCCGAAGGGTTTGAAACGGCTCTGTATGTCAGAATCGTCAGGATGAGAAGCCGGTTATTTTTTCTGAAACTTTATTCTTGACATATATAACCAAAACGGTAATATATAGACATCAACGTTTTGTTGTGGCAGGCGAAACGCTGAAAACGTTTGAAAAAAGTAATAAGTTAAACCTCCCAAAATGTTGCCCCGTGATCCCCCTCCTTGGTCACGGGGCATTTTTGTGCCTTTCGTTTAGTCGGGAGAAATGAGCTTAGTTGAATTCTTTATTGGAAATAAACCGTCAAACTGGATGGGGCACCTTTCAGATTGGGCAAATGGAAGGCCCGGCAGTCAAGTATGACTCATTCAGCACATGGAGTTTGATCCCTTCTAAGATGTGATTTCAAAAGTAAAATCCCGATTCATGGCAGGTCGAAAATGCGGGACAAAACTGTTTCAGCGCTTTATCCATTGGGCGTAGATGTTCAGAAAGAGATGCTATGGTGTAGTAGCCGCAACTTGACCTGACAGACAGTGTCAAATTATATCCTGCTCTATAAGGCCTGAAACATATGAGAATCTTTTAGAGCCAACTTATATGCAGTGTATTTCAGTAACGCTTTTCTCGTAGATGAGCATCAAAAAAGTCCTGATATATGAGATCGACTCTCGGCTCTAAAAAAACATCCCCCTCTCAACTTAGCGCATAACCTCAAATCGCCGAAGGCTGAGCTTTCCTGAAAACACTCTGAAAATGGTTGACAGGGGTAGAGCGATCGCTCTACCTTGGGTTTCATGATGACAACCAAAGACCAAATTGCGTCTCGCCTGGAACAAGCATTTGCTCTGCGTGGGTTTAGTGAGCCTGGCGTTGCTGAACTGAAGGTTGTTGCCAATGTCAGCTTAAGGACTCTTTACCGCTATTTTCCCTCAAAAGAATCCATGGTCGTTGGTGCTTTGGATTTTCGTCATGGACGTTATCTGAAGTTCCTGGCTGATGGCGAACCGCCTCGGGGAAAGGAATCCATCGTGCATTTGTTTCGCCGCCTCGTTGACTGGATGCATATAGAGGCCCCCAATGGGTGTTTGGAGGTAAATGCTTTTGCCGCATATCCGAGCAGCGCTGCCATTCGCTCTGTTGTTAAGAACCATAAAGAGGAGATCGTTCGCCTGCTGAAACGTCGTAGTGGTCAGGACGCTTTGGGGTGGGAACTATTCTTACTTCAC
>DATFMC010000076.1:0-21229 GCA_035267105.1 Geopsychrobacteraceae bacterium | reverse complement strand
TGGCCGTATCAGTCAGTTGTCGCCGCTGCAGGGCGATTACCAGAAGGTTCACCGCCGTTTTCTGACCGATCTGGAGCAGGCGGAATTTCCGACCCAGCCGATTATCCCCTTCATGCAGACAGTGCACAACCGGGTGGCGATGGAAATCGCCAGAGGCTGTACGCGGGGGTGTCGTTTCTGTCAGGCCGGGTACATCTATCGGCCGGTTCGTGAACGCAGCCCGGAACGGATTACCGCTCTCATCGATGAAGCCCTGGAAAATTCAGGCTATGAAGAGGTCTCTCTGCTCTCCCTGTCGACCGGTGATTACAGCTGTATCGAACCATTGATGCAGGGTCTGATGGCGCGTTACGCGGATGAACAGGTGGCCGTCTCGTTCCCCAGCCTGCGTGTCGGTTCCTTGACTCCGGAGCTGATGGAAGAGATCAAAAAGGTTCGTAAGACCGGTTTTACTCTGGCTCCTGAAGCGGGCACCGAACGATTGCGGTCGGTTATAAACAAAGGGATCACCGAAGAAGATTTGTTGGACACTACCCGCAGCGCCTATGAACTGGGCTGGCGACTGATCAAGCTCTACTTCATGATGGGGCTACCGACCGAGACTGAAGAGGACTTGCAGGCGCTGATTGAGCTGGCGGCTCAGGTGAAGCGCAGTGGCAAGGGCACGCAGGGTGGTGCCGATGTCAACGTGGCAGTTTCCACGTTTGTGCCGAAGCCACATACCCCCTTTCAGTGGGAGGCGCAGCTCGGTATCGAGCAGACCTTGCAGCTGCAGAGGTTGCTGCGCGACGGGTTAAAAAAGAAAAAGCTTCGTTTCAAGTATCACGAGGCTTCTCTCTCTTTTCTGGAAGGAGTGTTTGCTCGCGGTGACCGGAGACTCGGCCGGGTTCTGGAGCGGGCAGTAGAGCTGGGTTGTCGCTTTGATGGCTGGCGTGAGCATTTTAATTTCGAACTCTGGCAGCAGGCATGTTCCGATTGCAATGTCGATCCGTCCTGGTATCTGCGTGAGCGGCAGGAAGACGAACTGCTCCCCTGGGATCATATCGACTGCGGCCTGCCCAAGGAATTCTTCCTAAAAGAACGGGCGCGGGCCTTGGCCGGTGAGGCGACACCTGATTGCCGGGGCGACAACTGCCATAATTGTGGCGTCTGTGATTTTGATGCTCTTAAGATGCAATTGGTCGATGCGGCGCAAAGTAAAGTTCCACCTGTTGAGGCAATGAAGGCTCCATTGCCTGATCCGGATGATGAGAGCCAGCGTTTCAAGATTCGCTTGCGCCTCAGCAAGAGGGGCCGTGCCCGGATGGTCGGCCATCTTGAATACCTGACCATGTTTCAGCGTGCGGTACGGCGGGCGGGCCTGCCAGTCCGTTTTTCTCAGGGCTTCCATCCAACCCCGAAAGTCTCTTACCTTGAAGCATTGCCGCTGGGGGTGGAGAGTGATGCGGAACTGGTCGATATCGAGCTTTATCAATTGCCGAGCGCCCGCGAGGTGGTGGACGATCTCAATCAGCAGCTTCCTTCGGGTTTTGCTATCCGTGAAGGGGTGGTTATCGACTGGCGCAGTCCATCGCCGTCCGCGTCTGTGGCGCGGAGTATTTACCGAATCCCTTTGCCGCAGCCGGTTCCCGGTGATCTGGAACTGAGAATTGAACGCTTTCTGGCCGCGGATACGATTCCGCTGGTTAAAGTTAAAAAGGGGCGGGAGGTGCGCAGCGATCTGCGTCCCGATCTGGTCGATCTGCAATGGCTGGGGGATGAGCTGGAGCTGACTCTGATCAAGGGGAGCCCGCTACAGATGGCGGCTCTGCTTCTCGATTGTGACGTTGAGCAGGTGCGTAAGTTCGGAGTTCTCAAGACGGCCATCGTTCTCAAACCGTAGTACTGTATCAAATATATAGATATACACCGTTTGAGGTGTTCACATTTTAGAAAAATAGATTCGATTGGAGTAAACAATATGATAACCAAGGAGCTGGTAGTCAACACCACCTCCCATGAAACCCGTGTGGCTTTGCTCGAAGGGGGGCATATCGCCGAGCTCTACATTGAGCGGGAACGGGAAATGGGGATTGTCGGCAATATCTATAAAGGGCGGGTGATCCGGGTTCTGCCGGGAATGCAGGCCGCTTTTGTCGATATCGGACTGGAGAAAGCGGGCTTTCTCTATGTTGCTGATGTGCTCGATGAGATGGAGCAGGTTGCTCGGACGATCGACGGGGAGGAGGAGTCGCCGGAGCAGCAGGGTGAGGGTGAAATCCCACCGTTGCCGCCGATTGAGGATTTGCTGAGCGAGGGGCAAGAGCTATTGGTGCAGATCTCCAAAGAGCCGATCGGGACCAAGGGGGCGAGGATTACTTCGCATATCTCTTTGCCGGGACGGCATCTGGTTTATATGCCTACCGTCGATCATATCGGTATTTCACGGCGCATCGATTGTGAGGAAGAGCGGGAGCGATTGCGGGAGATTGTCGAGTCGATCAGGACTCCCGGTACGGGATTTATCGTTCGTACCGTTTCCGAAGGGAAGAGCGAGAATGATCTGCGTGCCGATATGACTTTTCTGGTCGGTCTCTGGGAAAACCTGAGCCGTGATCTGGATCAGCAGCCGGTCCCAAGCTTGATCCATTCCGATCTGGACGTTACCAGCAAGGTGCTGCGCGATATCCTGACCGAAGAGGTCAAGCGGATTGTGGTCGACTCGCGCGAAGAGTATGACAAGATCGTGCGTTTTATCCGCACCTTCATGCCGCGGCTGAATTATTCAATCGAGTTCTATGACGACAATGAGCCGATCTTCGATTCCTTCGGTCTGGAGGTGGAAATCTCCCGTGCTTTAGGTCGCAAGGTCTGGTTGAAGAGCGGAGGTTCTATTATTATTGAGCAGACCGAGGCGCTGACAGCGGTGGATGTCAACACTGGCCGCTACGTTGGTAAACACAATCTGGAAGATACGATCCTCAAGACAAACCTGGAAGCGGTGCGGGAGATCGCCTTTCAGTTGCGGTTGCGAAATATCGGTGGCTTGATCATCATTGATTTTATTGATATGGAGAAAGAGGCCCACCGGGAGAAGGTCCATTCGGCGCTGGAAGAGGCGTTGAAGAACGATAAGAACAAGACCAATATCCTTAAGATCAGCGAGCTCGGTCTGGTCGAAATGACCCGTAAGCGAGTCCGCGAGAGTATCGGCAGGACTCTCTGTGAGCCGTGTTCCTACTGTGAAGGGAAGGGCTACGTCAAGGAAGCGCTGACGGTAATCTACGAGATTCTGCGTGAACTGCAGCGAGAGTTGTCTGATATGCCTGCCGGACGGATCACCCTGCTGACCCATCCGGATGTTGCCGGGTTGCTGGTTGATGAGGAGCGTGCCGGGATTGACGAGTTGGAACAGCGGCATGGGCGACATATTGCAATCAATTCACGCCCGGGTTTTCATATTGAGCAGTTTGAGGTCAGCCTGGGTTAGCGGCCGAGCCGAGAGCGAGGTGAAAATGGGACATTGTCTGAAAGGCCAATCGGAAGTCGAAAAAAGGGGCGCCAGATATGCGTGTGAAAAATGTGGTGCCGCCGCCGCAAAGAAGGATCATCTTTGCAAGCCTGAAAAGTTGAGCGAGGACAAGAAGGACAGGCCTGATAAGAAAGAGAAAAAGCCGAAAAAGAAATGATTCCGGCGACTGAGGCGAAGAAGCAAAGACAAGCCGGAAAACGGCTTATGGTTTTCTCTTGACTTGCTTTTGCCTACCCTCTATAGTGCGCCGTTGCAGCGGAATTCTCTCGCTGTAAAATAGATGCCAGAGTGCAAGGAGTAGAAACATGTATGCGGTGATCAAGACCGGGGGAAAACAGTACAAAGTTTCCGAAGGCGATCTTGTAAAGATCGAGAAGATCGAAGGTGCGGTGGGTGATACCATCGAGCTCGATCAAATCCTCATGGTCGGTGGCGCAGAGGTTAAACTCGGAACACCTCTCGTACCAGGCGCGAAAGTGAAAGCGCAGATCGTTGCCCAGGAAAAAGACAAGAAAATTCTTGTCTTTAAATCCAAGCGGCGCAAAGGGTACCGTAAGAAAAACGGCCACCGCCAACCCATTACCCGACTTAAAGTCGCGGCAATCGAAGCCTAAGGAGGCTAACCATGGCTCATAAAAAAGCTGCCGGTAGTACCAGGAATGGTCGCGATAGCATTGGCAAGCGACTCGGGGTTAAGCGTTTCGGCGGACAGCAAGTCACCGCCGGCTCGATTCTGGTGCGGCAACGCGGCACCACGTTCCACCCAGGCAACAATGTCGGTTGTGGCAAGGATTACACCTTGTTCGCACTGGTTGAGGGCGAAGTCAAGTTCGAGACCAAGGCTAAAGGACGTAAGTACATCAGTGTTTACGCCTCCTAGGCCGTCTTGTTGGAAACAGCTTGAAAAACCCGGTGTCGCAGTGCGATACCGGGTTTTTCTCTTTCATGGGTGAACGAGAGCAATTTGGCGTATTGTGCTCAGTTTTCTTTACTCGCCATGGTGTTGACTGTGTCTCGCTTAGAAAAATTCGCAAGCCTTGCGTCCTGTTCTTTTCGACCCACTTTCAGTAGAGGCGGGGCAGTAGGATAAAAAAATGAAGTTTGTCGATCAGGTTAAAATTGAAGTCAAGTCAGGCGACGGGGGTCGAGGTTGTGTCTCCTTTCGTCGCGAAAAATTCGTCGAGAAGGGTGGGCCTAACGGCGGTGACGGCGGCAAGGGTGGAGATGTCTATTTTGTCGTTGACAGTAGCCTGTCGACCCTGCTTGATTTCCGCTTTTTGAGTCACTACAAAGCCAAAAATGGTGCTCCGGGTCTCGGCAAGGACATGCATGGCAAAAACGGTGAATCCCTGGAACTGAAGGTTCCGCCGGGAACTCTGGTTTATGATAACGAGACCGGGGAGCAGTTGGCCGACCTGACTCAGGCCGGAACACGTATGCTGTTCCTCAGAGGTGGCAAAGGCGGACGAGGAAATGCCCGTTTCTGCACCAGTACCAACCGGGCGCCGCGACATGCCCAGCCTGGGATTCCGGGTGAACATAAAACCTTGCGTCTTGAATTGAAGCTGTTGGCGGATGTAGGGCTGGTCGGCCTCCCCAACGCTGGAAAATCGACTCTGATTTCTGCGGTGTCGGCAGCCAAACCGAAAGTCGCTGATTATCCCTTTACCACCCTGGTGCCGAATTTGGGCGTGGTCCCCTATGGCGGGTACAAATCGCTGGTGATGGCCGATATTCCTGGCTTGATTGAAGGCGCAAGTGAAGGACATGGCCTGGGAACCAGATTCCTGCGTCATGTTGAAAGGACTGATTTGTTTCTGCATCTGGTCGACCTTTCCTTTATGCAGGAAGGGGACGCACTCGATAATTTTCAACTGATCAATAACGAGCTGACTCAGTACGATGCGACGCTGGCGCAAAAACCGCAGATGGTGGTGATAACCAAGGCTGACATCACTGAAGTACGAGAAGAGGCCGAGCAGATGAAGATCCATTTTGAGTCTCTGGGGTACCCCACTTTTCTGGTTTCAGCGGTGACCGGTGAGGGGACCAGAGAGCTGGTTGAGGCTGTTGGCATTGAACTTGACGCACGTCGTGAGCAGGTCGAGCCGACCTCTTGACAGTTGTTCGGGGGGCAGCTAGGCTGCAACGTCTGTCTTTTCATTAAGAGATGAAATGTTTGAGGGTCTATGCGTAGTTCACTTCTCTCCCACGTCAAACGAGTGGTCGTTAAAATAGGCAGCGGTGTCATCTCAAATGACGCTGGGCTGGAGCAAGCGGTTCTTGCGGCCATTTCCTCTGACCTCTGTGATTTGCGTGAGTTGGGGCTGGAGGTGATTGTTGTCTCTTCCGGTGCTGTCGCAGCCGGGAAGGGACAGCTCGGGATTGTCGGCCGTCCTCAGACAATCCCCCAGAAGCAGGCTGCGGCGGCTATCGGGCAGACCCGGATTATTAGGGCCTACAAAGAGACCTTTCTCAGTCGAAATCAGATGGTGGCTCAAGTTCTGCTGACCCGTGATGATCTTTCGAACCGGCGGCGCTATCTGAATGCACGCAACACCCTGACGACTTTGCTTGAATATGGCGTGACCCCGATTGTTAATGAAAACGACACCGTGGTGGTTGAGGAAATCCGCTTTGGCGATAATGACAATCTGTCGGCACTGGTGACCAGCCTGATCGAGGCTGATCTACTGATTATCCTGTCAGATGTGGATGGCTTTTATGACAGCGACCCATCGGAGAACCAGGCGGCAGAGCTGATCCCTCTGATTGAGCGGATCACCCCCCGGATCGAAGCGTTGGCCGGAGAGGCCAAGGGCAGTCTGGGAACCGGCGGGATGTCAACCAAAGTCAAAGCGGCCAAGCGGGTTGGCCTGGCAGGGGTTGGAACCCTGATCGTTAATGGCCGAACACCGAAAATCCTGAAGAAGGTCTTTGCAGGGGAAGAGGTCGGCAGCTATTTTCTTCCAGCGTTATCGAAATTAACCGCTAAAAAACGCTGGATCGCTTTTTCCAAAAAGCCACGCGGCAAGTTGCTGGTGGACGAGGGAGCCTGCCGTGCGGTGGTGAAACAGGGAAAAAGTTTGTTACCATCTGGGGTATGTGGTGTTGAGGGTAGCTTTGAGCGAGGCGATGCCGTTCGCATCTGTGATAGCGAAGGCGTTGAGTTCGCCAAAGGGGTTGTCAGCTACTCTCAGGCAGAACTGTTAAAAATAATCGGCAAGCAATGTGCTGAAATTGAAGCAGTGCTCGGCTATAAGTATCGTGACGAAATCGTCTGCCGAGATGATTTGGTCTTGACTCTGGCTGGCGAAGAGAAGGGCGACGAATGAGTGTTTATGATGAAATACTGATGTTAGCGCAAGAGGCAAAAGCCGCTGCGCAAGAGATGGCAAATCTGTCCTCCGGGGTTAAAAACGACTTGCTGCTGAAAATGGCGGATGCCCTCGAAGCAGAACAGGATTCGTTGCAGCAGGAGAACCTCAAGGATCTTGAAGCGGCACGTTCCAGCGGGATGGCTGCTGCGATGGTCGATCGTCTGGCGCTGACCCCCGAGCGGATAAGGGGGATGGCCGACGGGTTGCGGGAAGTGGCCGTGCTGCCCGATCCGGTAGGAGAAATCACCGGGATGTGGCGTCGACCCAACGGGATTCAGGTTGGACGTCAGAGAATTCCTCTGGGCGTGATCGGAATTATCTACGAGTCGCGACCCAATGTAACCGCTGATGCGGCGGGACTCTGTTTGAAGAGCGGCAATGCGGTTATTCTCCGCGGCGGCTCTGAGGCGATCCATTCTAATCGCGCCATCGGAGCGGTTCTACAGCAGGTTATGGAAACGATGGGGCTGCCAAAGGCTGCCTTACAGGTGGTGACGACCAGCGACCGTAATGCTGTGACCGAACTGCTCAAGCTGGACGAACAGATCGACCTGATCATTCCACGTGGGGGGGAGGGGTTGATCCGGTTTGTCTCTGAAAATTCGCGCATCCCGGTCATCAAGCATTATAAGGGTGTCTGTCACACTTACGTTGATGCCGATGCCGACTTTCAGATGGCCGAAGAAATTTGTCTCAACGCCAAGGTGCAGCGTCCCGGCGTTTGTAATGCCATGGAGACGCTGCTGGTCCATAGGGATGCTGCCGCTGAATTCCTGCCACGGATCGCCAGAGCCATGAGGGAGTCAGGAGTCGAGCTGCGTGGCTGCGAAGAGGCGCGTAAGTATGTGCCTGATATGGCCGCAGCAACTGAGGAGGACTGGCACGAAGAGTACCTGGAGCTGATTTTGGCTATCCGGGTGGTCAGCGGCTTTGAGGCGGCCCGAGAGCATATCCAGCGTTATGGTTCGCTTCACACTGAGGTTATCGTCACTAATGACTATGCAATGTCGCAGCGATTTATCCGGGAGATTAATTCGAGCGTGGTTATGGTCAATGCTTCATCCCGTTTCTCTGACGGAAATCAGCTTGGTCTTGGCGCTGAGATTGGTATTTCAACGACCAAGCTTCATTCGTTCGGCCCCATGGGGTTGGAGGATCTGACCACCCGTAAATTTATTGTTCTGGGCGACGGACAGGTTCGCCCTTAATTTCGGCCAGCGGTCTGGTAATGAAAATCGGTATTCTCGGCGGAACCTTTAATCCGGTCCATTTTGGTCATCTGCATATTGCAGAAGAGGTTTTTGCTGCTTGCGGGTTGGATCAGGTCTGGTTTGTTCCGACTTGTCAGCCTCCCCACAAGTCCCTGGCGGAAAAGGTCGATTTTTCTCAGCGACTGGCGATGGTTGAGGCCGCCATTGAAGGCGTTGATCACTATCGAGCTTGTGATCTGGAAGGACGGCGCGGAGGGACCAGCTACTCGGTGACCACGCTGGAGTTGCTGCGGGAAAAACACCCCGGAGACAGCTTTTATTTTATCATGGGGCTCGACTCCTTTTGTGACATTGGTTCCTGGAAGGCCTATGCTCGCCTTTTTGAGCTGGCCCACATCATTGTTACAGCAAGACCAGGTTTCTCTGGTGATCCGCGTGACCTGCTCCCGGTTGCTATCGCTGACCAGTTCTGTTATGATGCCGACGCCAAAAAACTGCTGCATGACGCAGGTTTTTCGGTGGTTTTTGTTTCTCATACCAGCTGTGATATCTCATCTACCAGCGTCCGGCAAGCGGTTGCTAACGGTGAGTCTATCGATGGGCTGGTCCCGGCGAAAGTGATCGATTACATCGCTCATCATCGTCTTTACGCGGCGACCAGGTCGCCAGCAGAATAAGGTATTCATTTGCAAGCAAAAGAATGTGCATTGGCCGCGGCGGAATACGCCCTGGAGAAAAAAGGACTCGACCTTCGCTTGTTGGAGATCAGCGGATTATCATCCTTGGCCGATTATCTGATGATCGTTACCGGTCGCTCGGATCGTCAGGTGCAGGCCATAGCTGAGGCCATCCGTCTTGGTTTCAAGAAGGATCACGACACACTTCCTCTGGCGACCGAAGGGATGGAGGAAGGACGTTGGGTGCTTCTTGATTACGGTGAAGTCATGGTCCACGTTTTTCAGGACTCTGTTCGCCAGTTTTATGACCTCGAAGGTCTCTGGAGTGAGGCACCGGAAGTTTCTGTTCCTGGAGCTGATAAGGAGTGAAGCTGCGCCTGCTCTGCGTCGGGAAGCTATCGGAACCCTGGCTCAAGCAGGCTGCGGAAGAGTACGCTGGCCGACTCAGACGACACTTTACTCTCGAAATTGTTGAACTGAAGGAAGAAAAAGGGGGCCGCCGGGGAGACGTACCAGGGCTGCTGCGTCGTGAAGGGGAGCGGATTCTGGAAAAAATTCCTGGAGAAGCCTTTGTCCTGGTTCTGGACGAGCATGGCAAGCAATTTGGCTCCGAGCAGCTTGCGGCAAAACTGGGGAAGCAGATGCTGCATGGTGGACAACCCTGGTGTCTGGTGATCGGTGGTCCTTACGGATTGGATCCAGCAGTCAAGCAGCGGGCCGACCTGTTGTTTTCGCTGTCAAAATTGACCTTTACCCATCAGATGGCCCGCCTGTTTTTGTTGGAACAGCTTTACCGAAGTAGTACGATTCTGCGTAATGAGCCTTATCATAATCAATAGTCACGTCAGTCTAGATTGAGTGGGAGGGAAGAGTAGAGATGGACGAAGAGCAACTCGAAGCAGCAAGGCAACGCCTTCTGGTGATGCGTGAAGAGGTCCTGGAGGATTCGGCGAAAGCTTACGCAGCATCACAGGAGCTGGGTAAGGACGGAGTGCCGGATATTGGCGATATGTCTTCCAACAGCTATACTCAAGAAGTATTGATGAACCTCAGTGAAACCCAACGTAGCCGAGTGAGAGATATCGATGCGGCGCTGGAGCGGATGGACAAAGGGGTTTATGGTCTTTGTGCTCGCTGTGAGGAGGATATCCCCATGCGACGCATGGAAGTTCGCCCCTTTTCACGATACTGTGTGGAATGTAAATCGGAAGTGGAGAAGTTCGGAGAATAACCCACTGCATGCCTTTGCCGTTATTGGCGAGTAATTCTGGAGAGGTGACCTATGGTCAAAATTGCCCTGTTCATGTTTGTCTTTATCATCTTTGTTTTTTGTTTTCTCTATTTCTGGGACATTAATCCGGATGATATAACGGTTTTCGTGACGGCGGACCAGAGCTTTACCTCTCCTGCTCCGATCATTCTGGTGACCGCTGTGCTGATTGGACTGTTACTTGGCAACGGCGTCCATATCCTCAGCCTTGCTGTCCATTCTGTCGGTCAGTGGCGGCGCAAGCGGAAGCTCAAAAAAGACGAAGAAGTCGCTGTCATCTATCGCGATGGTGTTGCCCGTCTGCTTTCGGGTGATCTTAAAAAAGCCCGCCAACTTTTGCAGAAGGCTCTGGACAGAGATTCTCGGCGAATCGATACCTATCTCGCCCTGGCCAATGTGGCATTGCAGGAAGGGACTCCGGCACAGGCCATCGATCTGCTTTTGAAGGCCCGCGATCTTGATCCAAAGAGTGTTGAGGTTCTGTTCAAACTGGCGGCCACATACGCAGAGTCCGGTCGCACTAAGGACGCGATAGAGATGTATCGGGATTTGTTGGCCAGAGACAGTGAGAATCGCAAGGCGCTGCGTGCGTTGCGTGATCTTCATATTGAACAGAACGAATGGCAGGATGCGCTCGGTTTGCAGAAACGGATCGTTAAAGCTGCCGCCGGTGGACCCAAAGCTGCCAGCGAAAAGCTGCAGCTTTTACAACTTAATTACGAAATGGCAAATCTCTTGCTGGAAAACGACGAGGTCGAACAGGCTGTTAACGCCTTTCGCGATCTTATCAAGCAGGAAGCCGACTTTACTCCGGCCCGAGTCTCTCTGGGCGACGCGTATCGCCGATTGAACCGGAGCACAGAAGCTGCAGAAGTTTATCAGGAAGGCTACCGGATTCACAAGAAGAGCGTCTTTTTAAGTCGTCTGGAAGAACTTTATATGAGTGCGGAAGACCCCTCGGCCCTGCTTAAATTCTATCGGACCCAGATGGTGAAGGACGATCAGGATCTGATCCTGAAACTTTATCTGGGAAGACTCTGTCTGCGCCTGGAAATGGTAGACGAAGCTCTGGAGCAGTTGCAGGCTGTAGAGAACTCAGGGGTCGATTTCCGCCAGTTACACCTGTTGCTCGCCGAGGCTAATCGTCGTCGGAACAATATCGACGATGCGCTGAGCGAATATCAGCTGGCCCTGGGGATAGATAATCACCTCCACCTCGGTTTTGTTTGTGATTTATGTGGCGATAGTCACGGCAGTTGGCTCAGTCGTTGCCCGTCCTGCGGAGCCTGGGACAGTATGGTTCTCCCGGAGCGCGAAAAGATTCAGGCCGCCCGCCCGTCTGAGCAGAAGGCAATTCCTCACGGACAACGTTAGGTTACCTATATGGCAAAGCAACCGGTCGCTCTGGTCATTCTTGATGGCTGGGGCCTCAGCGAGACAACCGACGATAACGCAGTTGCTCAGGCAAAGACTCCTTGTCTGGATGGGCTGCTGCAGAAATATCCAACCTCCCGGCTCGGCGCTTCAGGGCATGATGTCGGTCTCCCGGATGGGCAGATGGGAAACTCAGAGGTCGGGCATCTGAATATCGGCGCCGGTCGTATTGTCTATCAGGAACTGACCCGGATCAGCCTGGCGATTAAAGAGGGGCGCTTTGCAGAAAACCTTGCGTTGATCAATGTCTGCCAGCGAGTCCTTGAAAGTGGCGGCAAGTTACACTTGCTGGGACTGCTCTCAGACGGCGGCGTTCATTCCCACAACACGCACCTGTACGCCCTGGTTCGCCTGGCAAAGCAGTTCGGCATCAAGGATGTCTGCATTCACGCCTTTCTTGATGGGCGTGACACCCCGCCAAGTAGCGGAGCGCGCTATCTGCAGGAACTTGAACAGGAGCTTGAAGAAATCGGTTTGGGCCGGGTGGCGACTGTGACCGGTCGTTTCTGGGCAATGGATAGGGATAATCGCTGGGAGCGTGTTGAACGCGCCTACCTGGCGATGACTGAGGGGGACGGTCAGGAAGCGGTTTCGTCAGCCGAAGCGATCAAGGCCGCCTATGCTGCGGAGCAGACTGATGAATTTGTCGAACCCTGGGTCATTGGCGAGGGCGGCACAATAGAAGACGGCGACGGGGTTGTTTTCTTTAACTTCCGTGCTGACCGTGCCCGCGAGATGACTCGTGCCTTGCATGACCCTGATTTCTCCGGTTTCGAACGAAATAAGCAGCCAGCTTTGGTCGATTTCGTCTGCATGACTGAATACGACGCAACCTTCAATCTGCCGGTTGCCTTTCCTCACGAAGGCTACTCTAATATCCTGGCTGAGGTCATCGCTGATGCCGGGCTCACCCAGCTGCGTATAGCGGAAACTGAAAAATATGCTCATGTCACCTTCTTTTTTAACGGGGGTGTTGAGAAGGCCTGGCCTGGTGAAGATCGGATTCTTATCCCATCACCGAAAGAGGTCGCAACTTATGACCTGAAACCATCAATGAGCGCTAACGAGGTCACCGATGAAGTCGTTTCCCGAGTCGAGTCCCTGGCTTATGACCTGATCATTCTTAACTTCGCCAACCCTGATATGGTTGGCCATACAGGGGTGTTGTCCGCAGCCATAGAGGCTATGGAGACAGTTGATCGCTGTGTCGGGCGAGTTGTTGCCTCGATCCTCGCAGTTGGCGGGCAACTGCTGATCACTGCGGATCATGGCAACTGTGAAAAGATGACCGATGCCAGCGGCGGCGCATATACGGCTCACACCAGTAATCCTGTGCCATTGGTTCTGGTTGGAGAAAAACAAAAAAGCGCTGAATTGCGTGATGGAATTCTGGCTGATCTGGCACCGACCCTGCTACGTCTGCTCGGACTGCCACAACCTGTAGAGATGACTGGAAAACCCTTGATCGATTAGCTCGATACGGAGGTCGTATGTTCGACAGGTTATCCCGGGAATTGAATGGTTTTCTCGACCTGCTCTTCCCTGCGGCCTGTCCTCTCTGTTATCAGACCCTGCCCTCTTCAGAACCATCAGCGTTCTGCTCTTCCTGTCGTATCTCTTTTACGCCGCTCCCTTCCGGCATCTGTAGCCGCTGTACGCTCCCTTTCCCCTCCAGCAACAGCTCAGCCCATCTTTGCGAATCATGCAGCCGCTCATTGCCGCCCTATCTCTCTGTCGCTGCTGTCGGCGTATATGAAGCCGGTCTGCGTAAAGCGGTGCATCGCTTCAAATATGAAGGCGGACACGATCTGGACCGTCCCTTAGGCGTCCTCTTGTTTGATAAAATCAAATCTGCACCGATTCCCGATCTTGTGGTGCCGGTGCCCCTTCATAAATATCGGCTTCGAGAAAGGTCGTATAATCAATCTCTGCTGTTAGCACGTGAATTGGGAGATCACTTGTCATGTCCGGTCTCGACCGATCTGTTACAGCGGGTTCGTGACACCCCGCAGCAACAAGGTTTGCGAGCCAGAGAGCGGGCAAGAAATCTTCGCGATGCTTTTGACTGTCGCCGGACTTTGACGGGGGAGCGGGTTTTACTGGTTGATGATGTGATGACCACAGGCGCCACTGCCGCAGTCTGCAGTCAGATATTACTCGATGCCGGGGCCAGCGATGTCAGGGTTGCCGTCGTTGGTCGTGCCGGTCGAGGATGAGCGTTCCCTGGCGGTCAATTTAAAGATAACCGAAAAGCAGGAGATCTATGAATTCATCGGCAAAAGAGTTACTGCGTGCTTACCCCTTGCCGCAACTGATGCAGACGATTCCCGCAGGGTTGTTTTTGGTCGATACCGAAATGAGAATTGTCTATTGGAATGCAGAAGCGGAACGGATTACCGGTTATTCCGCAGCAGAGGTCGTTGGTCAGCATTGCTCTTTTTTGAATGGCATCCCCTGTGGCAAAAAGTGCGGACTGTTCCATATCGAGCAGGAGAAACCGATCACCAGTGTCTCCTGCTCTGTTTTGCACCGTGACGGGCACAGGATTGATTTGAGCAAGAATATCGATCTGCTGCGTAACGCTGAAGGCGTGGTCATCGGCGGGATTGAGGCCTTTGTCGACATCAGCCGCCAGAAAAAACTGGAAGAGAGCCTGCGTCAGAGTGCGGCAAAGCTCAGGACTGCCGTTGCCGAGCGAACCCGGGAGCTGGAACTGGAAAAGTTTAACCTGCGGGCTGTCCTGGACGGGATGAAGGATCCTGCCTACATCTGTTCGGGAGATCATAAAATCTGTTATATGAACCGGGCGATGAAGGAGCTGTTCGGTTTGATGGAAGGTGCTTGCTGCTACGAGGCTTTGCGCGGCGTCAATGCTCCCTGTCAGGATTGCCCCCTGCTACAAGATGGTCATGAAGAGCCGCTCGTTCAGGAGCGCAAGATGGGCGCGGAGGGGCGTACTTATGAGATTATCCATTCCCTCCTTCCTCAGGGGGATGGCCTGCCTCGAAAGCTGGGGGTCTGTCGCGACATCACCGAGCGTCTGGAGTCTGAAGAGAGATTACGTCAGGCCAACAGTGAGCTGGACAGTTTCGTTTCGATGGTTTCGCATGATTTGCGCTCACCGCTGACACCTCTGATCGGATTTTCGCAGTTTCTTCAGGAGCGTTATGCCGATAGCCTGGATGAAGCAGGGATGGAGTGTCTGGAGGAGATTGAAACAGCGAGCAGAAAGATGTTGAGTCTGCTTGAAGACCTGCTGGCCCTGTCCAAGGTCGGACAGTTGGAACGGCCAGAAGCGCCCATCTCTACAGGACTCGTTGTGCACGAGCTGGTGAATGAGCTCTCCGATGAGATCAGAAAGAGCAATGCCACGGTGACTATTGGACGTCTTCCCGCAGTCCATCTTCCCGAGACCTTGCTCATGGATCTGTTTCGAAATTTGATTATCAATGCTTTGCGTTACGCAGGCGAGGAACCACGAATCGAGATAGAAGGGGCCCTTCTGGATGGATGGCGACGGATTCTCGTGCGGGATCACGGTCCGGGAATCCCACCTGACGAACATGAACTTGTTTTTCAGCCCTTCAAGCGTGGCAGCGGCAGCAGGAAAAATTCTGGAACAGGAATCGGCCTGGCGACAGTGCAAAAAATTGTCAGGTTATATGATGGCCGAATCTGTATTGAGGAAACCCCTGGCGGAGGTGCGACTTTTGTTGTCGAGTTTGCTGACCTGGTTTAGTCTGTTATTTTGTTCTCATGGGCACTATTTATAGCTCGCGTGGCATCTGCTCAATTGACAGGGCCTTTTAGTTACGGGATACTTCAGCTTGAATCTCTGGAAGTTGGTACTTCCTTTGCCGCTTTCGTAGGGGCTCTTTCACATCATTGAGACAAGGAGAGGATTTATGCGCACAGTTGGTAAGCTGATTCACATGTTTCTCGTTGTTGTACTGGCATTTGGAATGGTCGCATGTAGTGAGCAGAAAGAAGCACCCAGTGTGGAAGCTCCGCAGGCCGAAAAGGAGGCTATTGTCTGGAAGCTCGCCCAGACCTGGGGGACGGGTTTCCCGATTTTCGGTGATGCGGTTAACAAAATGGCTGAAATGGTCAAGGTCATGTCCAATGGCGAGATGGAAATCCGCATCGATTCGTCCAATAAACATAAGGCGGCATTCGGTATCCTCGACATGGTCAAGGCCGGCCAGTATGAAATGGGTCATTCCGCTTCCTATTACTGGAAAGGCAAGGATGTCAGCACGATGTTCTTTACCACCATGCCGTTCGGCATGATCGCTCCCGAGCAGTACGCCTGGTTTTATTATGGCGGTGGCATGGAGTTGATGCAGAAAGTTTACGCCAAGCATGGTGTTTATTCTTTTCCGGGCGGGAACACCAGCAATCAGATGGGTGGCTGGTTCCGTAAAGAGATCAATTCGCTGGAGGACCTGGAGGGTTTGAAGATGCGGATTCCGGGCTTTGCCGGAGAAGTTCTTTCCAAACTCGGCGTTGTCGTGACCAACATTGCTCCCGGTGAACTTTATACCGCTCTCGATCGCGGGACTATTGATGCCCTTGAGTGGGTTGGCCCTTCTCTCGATCTGAACATGGGCTTCCAGAAGATTGCGCCCTACTATTACACCGGTTGGCATGAACCCGCTACCGAGCTTCAGTTCATGGTCAACAAGGAAAAATTTGATTCCTTGCCCGAGCATCTGCAGGAAATTTTGACTATTGCCATGCAGTATGCGGCTTATGATATGTATGCGATGTCTTATCATGAAAGTGCAGTCAACTGGGCCTCGATCGAGAAAGACTACCCGGACGTTAAAATCCGTACTTTCTCGCCTGAAATCATCAGTGCCATGAAGCAGGCCAACCAGGAGTTGCTGAGTGCTACCGCTGAGCAAAATCCTGAATTCAAAGAGATCTGGGAGGCACAGCAGGAGTACATGAAGAAGGTTCGCAAGTGGACCGCGATTTCAGACTTTGCTTATCTCAAAGACAATCTGGACTAATTGAACGGCTGGGCACCTCTTTTCAGGTGCCCAGCCTGTTCCATCAGGAAAACTCAATGCTTTTAAAACTTGAACACTTCTTTGATCGGTTCTCTGACCTGATGGGTTGGATAGCCGGATTGCTTAACCTTGTCATGCTGGTGAACGTTTTTTACGATTCCATCATGCGCTATTTCTTCAATACGGGATCGATTGCCATGCAGGAGATGGAATGGCATCTGTTCTCGATTGTTTTCCTGTTCGGTATGGCCTTTACTCTCAAATCGGATGCCCATGTCCGGGTCGACATTCTTTATGACAAGTTTACTCCCCGCTGGAAAGCGATTGTCAATATCGGCGGGACTTTGTTGTTTCTGATTCCGCTGAGTGTCCTGATTGTTGAAGGTTCTTACTGGTACGTGCATGAGGCCTATCTTTCGGGTGAGATGAGCGGAGACCCCGGTGGGCTTGGGATGCGCTGGCTGATCAAATCGACCATTCCGGCATCTTTCGTCTTTCTGGTTATCTCGTCATTCGGGTTTATCCTGCATAATATTGGGATCTACAGAGGGGTCGAGGCTCCGCCCGAGCACCGTATTGAAGACGAAATCCTGTAAAGAATTCTCTCCTTTCACTTTTTGGACCTGTCAATTATGAATTTAACGCAAACAGCTCGTTTACACAGGATTAACTTGTCATGATCGGTCTCGTAATGTTCGGCGTTGCCCTGGTTCTGTTACTCGTGGGCTTCCCGGTCGCCTTTACTTTTGGTGGAGTGGCTGTTTTCTTCGGCCTTTTTGCCGAGGGTCCGCAGATGTTTGCCCTGATGCCTCATCGTATCTGGTCGATCATGAATAACACTATCCTGATGGCGATCCCCCTGTTTATTTTCATGGGTATCGTTCTGCAGAAATCAAACCTGGCAGAACGCCTGCTGGAGTCGATGGGGTTTCTTTTCGGAGAAATTCGTGGCGGTCTCGCCATCTCGACAGTTCTGGTCGGCGCTCTGCTGGCCGCATCAACCGGAGTGGTTGGAGCCAGTGTGGTGGCCATGGGCGTTATCTCCCTGCCGGTGATGCTCAAGTACAATTATGACAAACGTCTCGCGACCGGTGCGATCTGCGCGGCGGGAACTCTCGGGCAGATCATTCCCCCTTCGATTGTACTGATTATTCTCGGCGATGTATTTCAACAGCCGGTCGGCGACTTGTTCAAAGCGGCTCTCTGGCCGGGATTGTCGCTGGTCGGTTTCTATGTTGCCTACATTGTTGTCATCACCATAATCAATAAGGATCTCGCACCGCCAATTCGTCTGGAAGAGGTCACTGGTTCCAAAGCTCAGCAGGTTTTTCATGCCCTCAAGTCGGTAATTCCGCCGTTGGTTCTGATCATCCTGGTTCTCGGTTCCATTCTCGCCGGGGTGGCTACGCCGACAGAATCCTCGTCGGTGGGTGGTATCGGTGCTATCTGCCTGGCCATGCTTTATCGGCAGTTTTCTGTTCGGCTGCTCTGGGACAGTTCGCTGGATACCATCAAAATCAGCGCCATGGTTTTTGCGATCCTGATCGGTGCGACCGCCTTTTCCATGGTTTTTACCTATACCGGCGGCGACTTGCTTGTCGAAGAGTTCATGTTGGGCTTGCCCGGAGAAAAATGGGGTTTCCTGCTCCTGTCGATGCTCATTATTATGGCGTTAGGATTCTTCATCGACTTTGTCGAAATCTCCTATATCGTCGTACCGATCCTGGCGCCGATTGCAGCAAACCTGGGGATCAATCCGCTCTGGTATGCGATCCTGGTGGCGATGAACCTGCAGACTTCATTTCTGACCCCGCCGTTCGGTTTCAGTCTTTTTTACCTCAAGGGAGTGGCGCCGCCCGGTGTCAAGACCACCGATATTTATCTGGGGGTGCTGCCTTTTATCGTTCTGCAGGTGATCGTGTTGGGGGTACTGGTTGTGTACCCCGAGTTTTTCGGGTTTTCCTCCATGTAAGAGCTCTGTCCTTGACGCGGCTGTCGGTCTCTGGTCGGAACAGATAAATCGTCCTGCCCTGGCCGTTCATTCTCTGCCGTGTGCTCTTCAAGGAAGACCTTTTAGTACCTTGATTCTGAGTTTGCTAAACGGAATACACTGGTTTTTCTCTTTTTGCGCTACTGAAGAAGCAGGACTTTGTCGAAACACAAAAAAGCCCCGCCTGAACAGGCGGGGCTTTTTTATCTGTATGTCTTGTTTCGGCTATTCGCGAACGAATGTGTCGATATCGGTCTCATGAGGCATGCCCATCAGACGAGCATATTCAGACTCGATCAGAACATAATGATTGTGGGTTGATTTGGCATTCTCCTCAAAAATACTGCGAACGGTCGCATCATCAATCTTGGCGGCCATTTCCCGCAGGCTCTTTTCAAGATTCTGCTCTTTTTCCATGGCCAGTTCCATTGCCTTACGTTCGCTGAAATCCGCCAGCAGGGTCTTGTCCAGTTCGGACAGCCAGTCAGATTCGTTATCTGGTGGAGCATCAATGAAATCTTCAAAGGAAGGCATGTCGGTGCCATCGTAGCTATCAAAGAAATGCTTGGCATGCTCGCGCTCTTCACGCGCCAGTAGCTCAAAAGTCTTGATTGCGCCAGCGTCAGTCATATGACTGGAAGCAATTTGATAAAAATTCATGGCGTTTTTTTCGGTCTGAACCGAACGCTTTAGTGCGTTCTGGACTTCTGTTTCATTCATTTTTTCTCTCCTCTTTAAAATAAATTATAAGCAACAACTCTATTCCCCGGCCGGGGGAGTGAAAGTTCTTTGTCCCAGTTCCCGGTCGAGCATGATCAAACCACGTCCGTCATCCTTGACCCGTTTCAGTTCAGAGATGATTTGGCCAAAGCTTGATTCTTCCTCGACCTGCTCGGTGATAAACCACTGCAGGCAAATCTGCGCGGCAAAGTCATTTTCGTCCTTGGCAATCGCCATCAGATTGTTGATGCGCGAGGTGACGATTTGCTCATGTTTGAGGGATGCCTCAAAAGCGTGTAGCGGTGAGTCATATTCGTTACAAGGCGCTTCGATGGCGAGGTACTTGACGCGACCACCAGCATCGTTCACGTAGGTCGCCAGCTTGTCGGCGTGAAACAGCTCTTCCTCAAATTGAACCTGCATCCACTTTGCAAAGCCTGTAAGATCTTCACTCTCCAGATAGGCGGCCATCGCTTTGTATATAAGCCCTGATGAAATTTCAAAGGTTATCTGTTCGTTGATAGCATCTTGAAGTTTTTCACTTATCATTGATGGGCCTCCGTGATGTAAATAGCAGCGTTGAAAAATGTGGGTGAATAGGTGACTATTATACTCAGTTATCAATATTTTTCAAGTATACATCATACCCCTGCATGAGAAAAATTGCATGTGATTTATTGTTGTTTCTGAAAATGATTGTTGCTCTGGTTTGTTTTACGGCCCTGTTCATCAGTCTTGGCAGTTGCCAAATCAGCTTCATCTGGTTTATTGTTCGGTGGCTGAAATTTCCTGCGACTGGAACAGAGCAATAAAATGAAAATATCCACGTCAACATTTATCAAAAGTGCGACCAGGCCGGGGAACTACCCTCCGCCAGAGCTGCCTGAAATTGCCTTTGCCGGGCGTAGTAATGTCGGCAAGAGTTCGCTGATCAATGTACTGGTCAATCGACGCAGTCTGGTCCGGACTTCTTCCACACCAGGCCGTACGCAGCTGATCAATTTTTTCGATATCAACGGGACCTTCAATCTGGTTGATCTGCCCGGCTACGGGTTTGCCAAGGTTCCCTTGTCGGTCAAGAAGGCTTGGGGACCGATGATGCGCACTTATCTGGAGACGCGTGAAACTTTGAAGGCCGTAGTGTTTATCCTCGATATCCGCCGGGAACCACGTGAAGAAGATATCCAGATGCTCAACTGGCTGGAAGAGTTCGGTGTGCCGACCATTCCGGTTATCACCAAAATTGACAAGGTCAATCGCAGCCAGCGCGAAAAGCAGATCAAGGTGATTATCGAAGCAACCGGATTGCCACGCGACGCGTTCTCGCTCTTTTCCGCCCTGTCCAAGGAAGGGAAGGATGACATCTGGGAACGAATAGCGACAGCAATAGAACCAGAGTCCGAAGAATAACCGGGCCGGGTTGGCTTTCATTGCAATCTTCAGTGGCCTCTGCTACAAACAACTATCGATAAATCAGGGTGTCCGCCAGTACGAGAGCGTCGGCGGAAGAATAGGGAAGAGGGTGTGAATCCCTCGCTGCCCCGCAACTGTAAGTGGCGATGACCATCGGTGAGACCACCATCCTGATCAGGATGGGAAGGGCCGATCAGTAAGATGACCCACAAGCCAGGAGACCTGCCCGAATTCAGAATCATCCTGAGATGGATCAGATTCTGACCGCACCCCTTTCGCGGGAGAGGGCCGGAGTCCAGAACTATTGACCCCGGTACCGAAGGTAGCGGGGTTTTCTCTTTTGGTTTATAGGGACGTATATGAAAAACTCAGTCATTCAGATCTATACCGGTGACGGCAAGGGGAAGACAACGGCGGCGACCGGGTTGATGGTGCGTGCTCTGGGACAGGGGATGACGGTTCTCCTCGTCCGCTTCCTCAAGTCTCTCGATCCTCCAAGCGGTGAGTTGTCGATTCTTCAGCAGCAACCAAAGTTCGAGATGATTACCGCTGGTTTGGGTGGTGTGTACGACCGCAATGCTGCTGTCGATTTCGCACAGGATTCTGCA
>DATFMC010000075.1:0-29965 GCA_035267105.1 Geopsychrobacteraceae bacterium | reverse complement strand
CCGACAAAAATCGCCTGGGCCAATGCATAGAACCGGGTCAGTTCACCTACCGTATCAACCAGCAGCACCTGACAGTCGTCTGAACAAGTGTCCGGATTAGAAAACGTGGAACGCAACATAAAGGGGATATCTTCGGTTTTCAACAACTCAGCGACAGAATTAAAACGCTGTGGATGCCTTGGTGCGAGAACGAGAAAGCTGGGGATCCCCTGTTCAATAAGTTGTCGATGACACCGAATCATAATCTCGGCTTCGCCAGATCGAATTGAACCCGCCACCCAGACAAACTTGTTTTCAAATAGTGGTTTGAATTGCGTATTTTCAATCAGACTGTCTATATCTGGAGCCGTCAATGGCAAATCAAACTTCATATTGCCGGTCACATGAACAAGATGAGACGGTGCGCCAAGTGCTTTAATCCGTCTTGCACAAGCAGCATCCTGCATGGCAATCACTGAAAATTTTTCAAGTAACGGTTTCATGAACCGCTTGACAGTCAAATAGCGAGGAAAGGACTTTCTGGAAATCCGACCGTTGGCAAGAACCAGGGGGATACCATATTGCTTGGTGTATCGGATAAAGTTTGGCCAGAGTTCTGTCTCAATAATAATGACCAACTCCGGATTGATGGTCTTCAATGATCGTTTAACCGTCCTGGAGAGATCAAAGGGCATAAAGATCGCGAGATCAATACCTTCAATTGAACGAGCGATCTCATGCCCGGTAAAGGTCATACCGGACAGAACCAAACGACATTGCGGATATATTTTCTTGAGACCTTTGATTAAGGGAAGTGAGGCACGGACTTCACCGACGGAAACAGCATGAATCCAGAAAGTCTGTTCTCCGCGCAATATCTGCAGTTCTGCGGTAGAAAAAAAACCCAGCCTTTGACGAAGGCCTCGCAAGCTGTTCCCGTATGGCAATCCCTTGATAAAGGCATAAGGAATCAAAAACAGGGTCGCAAGCAATAAGATTAAATCATACAGCAGATACACCTTCGTAACCCTCCAGATAGCCCTGTGCTTTCTGCTGAACTTCATTCATCGCCTGTTGCAGGCGGGATTTGAACTCACCGACACCCTCTTCTTTTGAAAAAGAAAGCGGTTCACCAAAAGCATAAACACACCGTCCAAAAGGAAACGGAAATAAAAACCGATCCCAGGAAGAGAAACGAATCCCGCGACTGCAGGAAAACGCCATTGGCACGACAGCGCGTCCTGTCAAGCGAGCCAACTGAACCACGCCATCTTTCAGTTCCTGACGAGGACCTCTAGGCCCGTCGGGTGTCAACACGATATCCACTTTTTCCTTGCCAAGGGCAACCAGTGATCTGAAGGCCGCCCGGCCTCCACGGGATGAAGAACCACGTACCGCCTGAACATCAAAATAGCGCATGGTACGTGTCAATAACTCTCCATCTTTTGATTCACTGATCAGAACATTGACCTTTGGACCGCGATAGGAGAAAACCATCAACATTGTCTGCTCATGCCAGTAAGGCATGATAATCTGCTCACCTCTTTCCCAGAAAGAACGGGGGATTTTTTCTCCAACGTATTCAACCCGGTTCAATCGATATATCATACGGATAAGAGCGGCGGCAAATGGCGGAACCAAAGCCAGCAACAGTCGATCCTTAAACCTCATGAAACGACCCTATTCTCGAAATTGAATATCGTAAAGACGCTTATACAAGCCGTCCTGTTCCTGCAATTGCTGATGTGTCCCCGACTGACAAACTCTGCCATCCTGCAAAACAAGAATCTTGTCAGCATGAACAACTGTTGAAAGACGATGTGCAATCACAATTGTGGTGCGGTCACGCATCAGGTTACCGAGTGCCCGTTGTACCTTTGCCTCGCTCTCGGTATCAAGTGCACTGGTCGCCTCATCAAGCAAAAGAATCGGCGCATCTCGCAACAGGGCACGCGCAATGCAGAGCCGTTGTCGCTGCCCACCAGACAGCCGCACGCCGCGATCGCCGATCATGGTGTCGTAACCCTCCGGCAAACAGCGGATAAATTCGTCGGCGTAGGCTTTTTTCGACGCCTCAATAACCTCCTCATCCGAAGCCTCCGGGCAACCGTAGCTGATATTTCCCAGAATCGTATCGTTAAACAGGAAGGTCTCCTGATCGACCAAAGCGAGATTGTCGTGCAGGCTCTTTTGTGTCAGTGTGCGAATGTCATGCCCATCTATGCGTATAATCCCATCACCGGGATCGTAAAATCGATTCAGCAAGGCGATAAAGGTTGTCTTTCCGGCTCCACTCGGTCCAACCAGAGCCACGACTTCTCCGGCATTTATTGTCGCTGTGAAATCCTGCAAAACCGGCTCGTTATCATATGAAAAGTTAACGTGTTCAAAAGAGACTGCCCCCTTGCTGCGGGTTAACTCGACAGCGTTGGGAATCTCAACAATTTCCGGCTTCTCATCAATTATTTCAAACATCCGTTCTGCTGCGCCCAAGGCTCTCTGAATAACATTGTTAACCTTTACCAGACGTTTTAACGGGGCATACATCAGGGTAATTGCCGTCAGAACTGAAAACAGCTGCCCTTGAGTCATCTCACCACTCATAACCCGCTCCAAACCGAACCAGAGAGCGCCAGCAGCTCCAAAGGAGCTCAACAACTCGACCACCGGAGAGGACAATGCTTCGTATTTAAGAGTTTTGCGAATAAACCTGTAATAGGAAAAATTTTGGTCTTTAAAGTTGGCGATTTCTTTTTTTTCAGTGGCAAAAGATTTGATGACCTTGATCCCGGAAAACGTCTGTTCCAGTACACTGGTCAACTCACCCATGGCACCCTGTCCACGTTTGGAAACCCTTTTGATCCGCTTACCAATCGTCGAGGCGGGCAAAGCCGTCAACGGAACTACGATAAAAGCCATCAGGGACATTTTCCAGTCCGTGTAAAATGCGACACCAACCAAGGCCAATAATGTCAGTGAATCTCGAACCAGAGTAACCAGGACATTGGAAAGCGTTGACTGCACAAGATTGACGTCGTTCAGAATACGCGACATCAGAGTTCCGGACGAGTGCTTTACATAAAAGCTCATGGAAAGCCGGACCGAATGCTCAAACATATTATTGCGGATATCCTGAATGGCGAGTTGTCCGGCAGTGTTAATGAAATACCCTTGAACGTAACGTGAAAAACCTTTGAACGCGGCCAAAGCAATGACGAAAAAAGGAACCAGTTTCGCCAGATCAAAGTCACCTTTCACAATAATTTTATCGATGAACGGTTCTACCAGTTTGGCAACTACCGCATCCGAACCAGCCACCCCCACCGATGCCAGCACTGATAAAAAAATCCGGCCTTTGTATGGAGCCGCATAACGTACGAGCCGGTAATAAAGATTGCGGTTATCCATTATTCCCCTGTCCCTTTCTATATGATGGGGAATGTAAAACACCTCGACTCATCTCGGAAGCCATTACGGCGACCCTTCTGGAACAACCGGGCTCTCCCAATAGTTCACAGACACGATGCAGGTCACACTTAATCCTTTTCGCATATTCCTTATCATCCAATATCTTCAAAATTTCAGAACTAAGTGTATCAGGGTCCGCTTCATCCTGAACCAGCTCAAGCACTACCCTTTTTCCGGCAACAATATTCACCAGACCAAAATGATCAACGTTGACTAACCGCGACCCAACGGCATAAGTCAGAGGGGCGGCCTTATACAAGATCACCAACGGGGTTTTGACTAACGCGATCTGTAACGTGACGGTCCCAGAGACACTCAGGATGGCATCACAAGATTGTGCGACTTCGTAGATATTTTCATTTACAATTTCGACCTGCAGCCTCGACTCAGTAATTTTTTGTTCAAAAAAAGCCCTGTCAAGCGATGGAGCTACGGGCAACAAAAACCGAACCCCCGGCTTTTGTTGAAGGATTTTTTCCGCAGCTTTCAGCAATGTCGCGAAAATATACTTCAGCTCACTTTTCCGACTGCCAGGAAAAATCCCAACCACTGGCGTATGATTTTCAATTTCCAGCTTTGGCAATAAAGATCCATCAGGCTTTTGGTTTTTATACTCGTCGAGCAACGGATTGCCAACATAGGTCGCCTCTACCGGTTCAGAGGCAAACAATTCAGGTTCAAACGGAAAGATAAGAGCCAGCCTGTCAACTCTTTCGCCGATAGTTTTGATTCGTCCCGAACGCCACGCCCAGACTTTGGGGCTGATGTAGTAAAGAACGGGAACTCCTGCCTTTTTAGCCACTTTTGCCAGACGCAGATTGAAATCAGGAAAATCGACAAGAACCAGCAAGTCAGGCTTTTCAGTCCCACGTAATATGCTCTTCAGTTGACTGAATCGCTGAAGAATCTGAGGCAGTTGAAACACAACTTCAACCAGTCCCATCACCGAGAGTTCGTCAGATGGAAAAAGGATGCGGCACCCTGCGTCACGCATCCGCTCTCCACCGACTCCAAAGAAACGGAGTTCAGGATCAATCAAAGCCGACGCCTGAATCAGATTCCCTCCGTGCAGATCCCCTGATGATTCCCCGGCAACGATCAATGCGTGTCTATTTTCAGTAGAAGGTTGGGGCATCTCCGCAATCCAAAGCTGAAAAACAAAAGGCGAGAACCAAACGGCTCTCGCAACTTCTGCTGCCATACAACAATAAACTGTTATCGCGCCAGACCACGCTCACTCTTTTTTAGAAACTCGACAAATACAGATAATTCCGGCGAAGCATCGAGTTCTTTTTCGATTTTGTTGACTGCCTCTTCAAGTGACAAACCGGAACGGAAAACCAGACGGTAAGCCTGTTTAATGCTTTTCAAAACGGAAGAACTAAATCCGCGGCGCTTCAACCCGACCAGGTTGAGGCCAACAACTTTCGCTCGGTCACCTTGTACGATGGTATAGGGAACGATATCTTGAGCAATCATCGAACCGCCACTCGCCATCACATGGCAACCGACACGGCAGAACTGGTGAACAGCAGAAAGTCCGCCCAGAATAGCAAAATCATCAACCTCAACATGCCCAGCCAAAGTCGCGGCGTTAGCAAGAATAACGTGGTTACCGACAACGCAATCGTGGGCAACATGGGAATAAGCCATGAACAGATTATCGTTTCCGACCCTGGTTATGCCTCCACCATCTTCGGTACCCAGGTGGATGGTAACAAACTCTCGTATTTTATTTCGGTCCCCAATCACCAAAGACGATTCTTCACCATGAAATTTCAAGTCCTGTGGGATCGCCCCGACAGAAGCGAACTGAAAAATCTGGTTATCGCACCCGATCTCGGTGCATCCCTCAATGACCGCATGAGAGCCGACCGTTGTTCCTGAGCCAATCTTGACACGTTCACCAATCACGGCATAGGGACCGATTGTTACATTAGAATCGATCTCCGCCCCTTTCTCTATTATTGCTGTTGCATGAATCATCGTAACGCCTTATCTATTTGTCGGCAAACGTAGCCTTCAATTGTGCCTCTGCCACCAGAGTGGTTCCAACATAGGCCTTACCTGAAAACAGGTAAATACCCCGACGACAGGAGACCAACTCCACCTCCAGGCGCAACGTGTCTCCAGGCATTACCGGTTTGCGGAAGCGGGCCTTTTCAACACCAACAAAATAGGTAACCTTGTCTTCGCCGACTTTATCGATAACAGCAACGTACGCGCCTCCTACCTGAGCCATCGCTTCAATGATCAAGACACCAGGCATAATTGGATGGTCAGGAAAATGTCCCTGAAAGAAAGGTTCGTTGATGGTGACATTTTTATAGCCAGCGGCTTTCTTCCCCTCTTCAAGCTCTTCAATGCGGTCAACCAGCAAAAAAGGATAGCGATGGGGAAGGACCTTCATGATCTCTTGAATATTCATAACCAGCATAATTTTCAACTCTCCTCAAGTTTTGATTGTAGTTGTTCTATTTGCTTCTGTAGGGTCTTGATCTCTTTTCTCATCCGCGGCAACTTTACAAAACTCATGGATGCCTTCAGCCATTCCTTATGGGGGATCGCCGGAAGCCCCGAAAACATTTGAGGTTTTTCATCGCCTTCAAGCACATTGGTAACTCCAGCGCGTCCGGCAATGATGACATTGTCTCCCACCCTGACATGGCCTGTAACTGCCGACTGGCCACCAAAGGTGCAGTGGTTGCCAATTTTAGTGCTCCCGGCAATACCAGTCTGCGCCGCCATAACGGTATCTTCGCCAACAACGACATTGTGACCAATCTGTACAAGGTTATCAAGCTTTGTCCCGCGACTGATCCTTGTCTCACCGAGCGCGGCACGATCGACACAGGCACAGGAGCCTATTTCAACGTCATCTTCCAGAACCACGACGCCGACTTGAGGAATCTTAAAGTACCGGGATCCGTCAGGCGCAAAACCGAAGCCATCAGAGCCGATAATCGCTGATGGTTGTAAAATAACCCGGTTTCCGAGCCTGCAATCTTCTCGAACAACAGAGCCTGCATGGAGAATGCAATTTTCGCCAATCTCAACGTCATCATAAATGATGACGTTGGGATAGAGAATCGTGCCAGAGCCGATCGCCACATTTTCGCCAATCACGCAACCAGGATGAATGGTCACATTATCGCTACAACGGGCGGTCTCAGCGACATGCGAGCCTGGAAGTATTCCGGTACGACGAGTCGGGGATTGATGCAGATGAGTCAAAATTCTGGCAAAAGCCAGATAAGGGTTCGCGCAGACCAACAAACTCTGTCCGGCAGACTTAACGCCTGGAGCGACGATAACAGCTGAGGCGTTGGATTCGCTCAGAAGAGGTAGATACTTCGGATTAGAAAGAAAGGTAATGTCACCTTCCACAGCGCTATCGATGGGCGAAACACGAGATATTTCCAACCCGGAGTCACCCTCAACCTTTCCGCCAACCAGATCTGCCAGCTGTTGCAGTGTCGCCATCAGCCCCCTCCTTATTTCTCTTTTGCATTATATGCGTCGATCACCTGCTGGGTCAGATCGATACGCCTGGAAGCATACAATAAAGAACTTTCTGTTTTTTCCAAGATCACATCGTAGTCGCCTTCCGCACCAATAACATCGATAACCTCGAAGATTTCCGCAATGATCTGTTTGGTAAAATCGGCATCCTTCTGCTGCAATTCTTCCTGAATATCCTTGGTGAAACGTTCCAGTTCTTTCACCTGCTGCTGATATTCACGAGCTTTTTGCGCCTTGGCATCCTCAGAGAGAAGAACGGCCTGTTTCTCAATGTCCTGCTTCATGGACAGAAGGGCATCCTGTTTTTCTTTTACAACCAACTCATACTTTTTTACTTGCTCGCTGATCTCTTGCTTGGCTTTCGCACCCGCATCTGAAAGGTTCAATGCTTTTTGCAAATCAATATAAGCTACACCGCCTGCAGCAAAAAGAGTGGTCGCAGAAAAAAGTAGAGTCGTCAGAACCAGTGCCAATGTTTTCATTGTTATACTCCTGTTAAGTTTTTGTTAAAATGCGGTGCCGATTGAAAATTCAAATATCGTTTGCTTTTCGTTCTCTTTCGGATCCAGATTATATCCCCATTCAAAACGCAATGGTCCCAGTGGACTGAACCAGCGGATGCCCGCTCCGGCACTGTAACGCATGCTCTCAAAATAATCCTCTTCCTCCAGCCACGCATTACCGGTATCGAAGAACAGAACCCCTTTCAGGCCCAGGCTTTTCGAGATAGGGACAAGATATTCCAGATTGAAAAATGCCGATTTTTCTCCACCGATATAGGTGTAATCTATGATATTGCCGTTCGCATCGAGATCAGGTTCTTTCGGTCCGACTTGCCTGTTTTCAAAACCACGGATAGACCTGAGGCCACCGAGAAAAAACTTCTCTGTCCGGGGGATAGGATCATCAGTGGTTTCAAATACATACCCCATCTGTCCATGAAGAGACACGACTGTTCCCAGAAAAGCCGGCCAGAAATGGCGATGCGAGCCAACAAGCTTGCCGAAATTTTCTGTTCCACCAAGGCCAGCGTATTCAAGGGTAAATTTGGAAACGCCGCCACTCGACGGATCCTGATAATAATCGGTGCTGTTCCTGTTGATCGCTACTGTGACAGAAGAGAGTGTTGAGTCACCTTCGTCCTCTTCCCATACACTCCCGGGGGTAACGTCAAAAATATTCTTCTCTTCGTAGCGATAGGTCAGCAAGCCCCTGATATTTTTTGCAAGCGGATAGCCAGCCATAACCGCACCACCAACCGTTTGTTCAGAAAACTCGCTCCAGTCCTGATCTCTTCGGTAGAGATCAAAACCGAGGGTCCATTTCGAATCCAGAAAATAGGGATCTGTCACCCCGATCCGATAGGTTGTGGTTGATCCGCCTAAAGAAGCCGCAAGGTCAAGCTTGACGCCATAGCCCAGGAAATTATTCTGACTTATCGATCCCTGTCCAACGATTTTCTCGACGGAGGAATAACCGACACCCAGAGTAAATGTACCAGTAGGCCGTTCAGTAACCTCGACATCCAGATTCGCCAGTGATGGATCTTCTGATTCAGAATCACTGACATTGACCGTCTCAAAAAAACCCAGGTTTCTTACTGATCGGCGACTCTCACGGATTTTACTGGCGCTATACTGATCCCCCTCAGCCAGTTCCAACTGACGCCTGATAACCTTGTCACGTGTCTTGGTATTGCCACGAATTTGAATCTTGTCAATATGAACCAGCGGGCCCTGTTCTATATCAAAGGTCAGATCGATCTTCAGTTTCTCTTTGTCTTTCTTGGTCAAGGGTGCCACATTCACGTAAGCATAGCCCTGGTCTGCGTATAGATCATTCAGCGCCAACACAGACTCACGCAGTTTGGTCCGGTTGAAAACCTCACCCGGAACCATCGTAACCGATTCCATCAGCCTGTTCTCGGTGGCGAGAATGTCACCATCAATACCAACAGTACCAACCTGATACTGGTTCCCTTCATTGATCTCGATCAACAACTCCAGTGTTTGACCATCATCACTCAGGGAGACTTGGGGTTGAAGAACTTCGACATCCATATAACCCCGATCATGATAAGCCTGCATGATCAGAACAACATCGTTTCGGGCCATATCTTCTCGATAAGACCCGCGACCGGTCAACCATGACAACCACCACTTTTCACGAGTTTCCATAATATCTTTCAAGTCGTCGTCATCCATCACCCGGTTGCCGGAAAACATGATTTTCCCGACCAGAATATTGTCTCCTTCATCTATCTTCAAGGTCAGAATGGCTTCGTTCTTCTTGTCCGTGACGATGACAGGTTCTATCTTTGCGGCGTGATGCCCTTCTTCTACATATGCCTGCCTGAACGCAGCTATTGTTGCTTTTACTTTGCGCGGGTCGTAGAGTTCAGGGACATTGATGGTCATCAGTTCACGTAAATCTTCTTCGGATAGTTCTTCAAACCCCTCAAGCCTGACCTCTCTGAGGAGCGGACGCTCACTGACCGAGAAGATCAGTACTTTTGCCCCTTCTCGGTCAACCAGATCAGCAGAGATATTATTAAAGCGACCAAGCGCAAAAATATCCTGGACGGCCTGATCAATCTGTTCATCCGACACTGTTTGACCTGGTTGTATTTTCAGAACGGACTTGATGCTGATGATCGACACCCGGTCATTTCCGGAGACAACAACATCATCTATTTCATAAGTCTCCGCCGAGGCCAGACCCGACAGAGTCAGCAACAACAGGAGAACAATTAAACCGCGAACAGACATAAGGGTGACTTCATCCTCTACTAATAATCTATGAGACAGGTAAACATCCTGCAAAAAAATCAATTCAGGCTATCGCTGATCAGTTGACCATCTTCCATCCTGAGCGTCCGGTCCAGGCAGGTTGCAAGATGTTCATTATGGGTCACAATCACCATCGTCAAACCACGATTTTGGTGCAAACGATCCAGAAGTGCCATAATTTCATCGGATGTCCGGCTGTCCAGATTGCCGGTCGGTTCATCGGCCAGAAGCAGGCGTGGCTGCCGAATAAGAGAGCGGGCAATTGCTACACGTTGTTGTTCACCACCAGAGAGTGCCCCCGGTTTATGATCGAGACGATCCTGCAAACCGACTTCAGACAGCAATGCAGCGGCCTGGGCAGCTGCCACTTTGCGTTCCATCCGCCCGATCAGCAGGGGCATCATGACATTCTCCAAAGCGGTAAACTCCGGCAACAGCTGATGAAACTGAAAGATGAAACCAACGGCACGATTACGAAATTCGTCTAACCGGGCTCCCTGCAGAGCAAATACATCCTCACGATCAAAGAGCACCCGGCCACTACTCGGACGGTCGATCCCTCCGAGAATGTGCATCAGGGTCGTTTTCCCCGCGCCGGACCGACCGACAACGGCGATCCGTTCACCATCAGCGACAGTGAGATCAAGCTCGTAAAGAACCCTGAGATCTCCCCTGGCCGTGGTAAAATTCTTGCACAGATTTTGCACCTCAATCATCGGCTGAACCTATTCATAACGCAGAGTTTCGGCCGGATCCATCCGTGAAGCGCGCCAGGCAGGATAGATCGTAGCAGAAAGAGAGATCGTCATTGCGACCACGACCACGGCGACAACATCGGAAGCCACAACCTCAGCAGGAAAATGTTCCATGCCGTAAACGGCCTGGTCAAATATTTTTATCCCGAACTGACGTTCAAGAGCCTTGATGATGGCATCAGCATATTGAGCAAGGGCAACACCAAGAGCAGAGCCCATCGAGGTGCCGAGTGTTCCGACGATAAATCCCTCAAGGACGAATATCTTCATGATACTGCGAGCATTGGCACCCATGGCACGCAGCACAGCAATATCACGATGCTTTTCCATCACAACCATGATCAGTGTAGTCGCGATATTAAAGGCAGCGACCAGTACGATAATTGCCAGCACAATAAAAAGCCCCAGCTTCTCCAGCTTTAAAGCCGAAAGAAAAGATCCGTACAGGCTCTGCCAGGGCCGAACAATATAGGGAAATTCGAAGTGACGACTCAGTTCCTCAGCAACGGCCGGCGCATCGTCATAACGATCAATCTCAATCTCTATGCCACTTACCTGGCCCTGCAGATCGAAAAACCTCTGGGCGACATTCAGTGGAATATAAGCATAAAAACTATCGATCAAACTGCTCTGCTTTTCAAAAACTCCGACCACCTGAAACGGCTTCATCTTGGGGATCATGCCGAAGGGGGTAATGTTGAACAGAGGTGGAATCACGTTAACAGAATCGCCGACGCTGACTCCGATGCTGGTCGCTGTGTCGATACCTATAATGATCCCCGGACGATCAGCCTCTTCATCATAAAGAAGTTGATCGGCCGGTAGGCTGCCGACGGTCAGCAAAGGTTGCCGAAACACTTTATGAGTCGACTCCACCCCTTTGACACTGACGGCCGCTACGTTGCCTCGTGAAACAAGCATCGCTTCTTTCGAGATAAAAGGAGACACCGACACCACATGCGGCGTCTGCTCCGCCTGTTTAACGACCTCCTGATGATCTTTGAGTCCTTCTCCGAATCGCTGAACCAGAACATGCGGAACATTGCCAAGGATCTGCTGACGCACGCCATCCGTAAATCCGGTCATTACAGCCAGTACCAGAATCAAGGCAGCGACCCCCAAGGTTACTCCGGCAATGGAAATAAAGGAGATCACCGAAATAAAGGTCTGCTTCCGCTTGGCGCGCAGATAGCGCAGACTGATGAACCATTCGTAGGACATTAGTGATCCGTCAGGGAAACTCAGCCGACTTCCGGTCTGAGTTGGGGGAAAAGAATGACGTCTCGTATCGAGGCAGAATCGGTCAACAACATAACCAGTCGATCAATGCCGATCCCCTCTCCAGCAGTTGGAGGCAGACCATATTCCAAAGCGCGGAGATAATCTCCGTCCATGGCATGAGCCTCCTCGTCACCAGCCGCTTTCTCTTCCAACTGTTTGAGAAAGCGATCTTTCTGATCAACAGGATCATTCAATTCGGAAAACGCGTTGGCAATCTCACGACCAACCATGAACAACTCAAAGCGATCCACCACCTCGGGATTGATATCATTCTTTCTGGATAGAGGAGAAATCTCGGTGGGGTACTCTGTGATAAAGGTTGGTTGCCAGAGGTTTGGTTCCACAACCTCATCGAATATTTCTGCCAGCAATTTGCCATGCCCGGTCTTGTCATCCAGATCAAGACCAAGTTTTTTGGCATAAGCGAAAGATTGATTACGATCCTCAAGGACAGACATCTCTACCTGCCCGTATTTGACGATCGCCTCCTTTAGGGTCAGACGATCCCAAGGTGGAGTCAGATCAACATCCTTTCCACCATAAGGGATCACCAAACCACCACAGACTTCCCTGGCAACATGGGTGATCAGGTCCTCGGTAAAGTCCATCAGGTCATTATAGGTCGCGTACGCCTGATAAAACTCCATCATTGTGAACTCGGGGTTATGCTGAATGGAAATCCCTTCATTGCGGAAATTCCGGTTGATTTCAAAGACCCGATCATAGCCACCAACAACCAGTCGCTTTAAATAGAGTTCTGGTGCAATCCGCAGAAACAGGTCCATTTTCAAGGTATTATGATGGGTAACAAAAGGTTTGGCGGTCGCACCACCGGCCACAGGATGCATCATCGGTGTCTCGACTTCTAGATAGTCCCTATCCACCATGAAATTACGCATCAGGCTGATGATCTGACTCCGTTTACGAAAGACTTCGCGAACATCAGGGTTTACGACCAGATCGAGATATCTTTGCCGATAGCGGGTCTCAACATCGGTCAGACCATGCCATTTCTCAGGCAGCGGCAAGAGCGACTTGGTCAATAGCCTAACTTTTGCAGCCCGGAGTGAGAGCTCTTCAGTTTTTGTGCGGAATGGAGCCCCAGTCACGCCGATAATGTCACCGATATCAAGCTTGCGAAACAGCTCAAAGCTCTCATCGCCGATCAGGTTCTTGGCAACATAGACCTGAAATCGACCACTGCCGTCCTGTATCTGTAGAAAGGCTGCCTTGCCGAAATCCCGACGCGCCATAATTCGACCGGCAATGGAATATTCAGCCTTGCATTCTTGCAGGGCATCCCCATCGTCATCGACATGCAATTCCATAATTTGTGCTGCGCGATGTGTAACCTTGAAATCATTAGCAAACGGGTTGATGCCGGATTCGCGATAGCTATCTATTTTTGCACGTCTTTGACGAAGTAGGTCGTTTATCTCTTCCATGGGATATGGGTCCTTTTTGCAAAAAAAATTAAGTTTTGGAAGATAACCTTTACATGACTTTGGCGTCAAGAGAAAAGCCGGTTTCCATGGGCAGTTCACCCTGCATTATGAGACCATTCCTGACCGCTCCTCCAACTTATGAACTACGGAAAGACCTACCGATAAAACCCGGGAAGCCCGGGGACCGCAAACATCTCTCACACTCAGGCCGAACACCGGACGAATCAGGATACCAACGCTCAAAACCGTATATAAAAATATGGGCGCCTGGCCTGACCCACAAAGAGAGAAGAAGGCAAGTTCAGAGTCAGAGGCGACGTCAAAACTAAAAAATATTTTTATCTTGATTTTTAAAAAAACATAGTCTATATCAACGCGTCTAAAAAACTTCATACACAGAGGATTTATGTTTATCTAGCCCATGCGTCTTTCACTCATTGAATCGGCGCGCAAGCACAAATTTTGCCTAACGCCTTTTTTGACTGTGAGGACCCAGCTGATGAATTTACTCTCAGAAATTAGACCGGCTCATGTCCGTTCTATCGCACCGAAAACTGCTCCATCCTGGCCAACATTTGACCAAAAATCCAACCAGCTACCAGACCCCCCGGACCATTTCATAAAAAGAAACGGTGTCGAATATGCCGGCACACATCTTATTTTCGATTTCTGGGAAGCTCAACATCTGGACAACCTTGAGTTGATGGAAGCTTCATTGCGCCGTTGTGTAGAGGTCTCCGGAGCAACCCTGCTGCATATCCATCTCCATCACTTCACTCCCAATGGTGGAATTTCCGGGGTCGCAGTCCTGGCGGAATCACATATCAGTGTCCACACCTGGCCTGAGCGTGGCTATGCGGCTTTCGATGTTTTCATGTGCGGTGACGCTGAACCGGAAAAAACCCTCCCGGTGCTTAAAGATTCGTTTTGTCCGAAAAAGGTCAACCTGACGGAACACTATCGGGGAAAGGTTGTGGAAAATGTCTAATAATATCTGGAAAGAATCGCTCCATGATGCCTACGGGCAACATTTCAATGTCGACAAAATCTATTATGAGCAGAAAACCGACCACCAACACCTGATGATTTTTCACAACTCCGTGTTCGGCCGAGTGATGGCTCTTGACCAAATAGTCCAGACAACCGAACGGGATGAATTTATCTACCATGAGATGATGGTTCACGTGCCGATTATCGCACATGGTAACGTCAAAAATGTTTTGATCATCGGTGGTGGTGACGGCGGAGCATTGCGCGAAGTCTGTAAGCATGAGAGTGTTGAGAAGATAACTCAAGTAGAAATCGACCAAAGCGTTATCGACATGGCCATTGAATATCTCCCAAATCATAGCCAGGGAGCCTATGATGATGCCCGTGTGGAAATCATCATTGATGACGGAGTTCGATACGTCAATCAGACAGAAGTCCAATATGACGTCATCATATCGGACTCTACTGACCCGATTGGACCAGGAGAAGTTCTTTTTTCCTCCAGCTTTTATGATGGATGCAAACGCTGCCTGACCGCTGGCGGCGTTCTGACAACGCAAAATGGCGTCCCCTTCCTGCAACCGGACGAGGTGACAGAAACAGCCAAGAAACTGAGTAAATCCTTTGCTGATTGGCATTTTTATACAGCAGCAGTTCCAACCTATATCGGCGGAATAATGGCCTTCGCCTGGGCGACGGACAACATCGACCTTCGCAAACTGCAGAAGAAAATCGTTCGTGAGCGTTTTCAGGCCACAAAAATCAAGACAGGTTATTACAATCCAGAGATTCATGTCGGGGCATTTGCCCTCCCTCAATATTTGTTGGAAGCACTTGGCAAAGGGGAATAATTAAATGGGTTATGACAAGCCGACCATTAAAGCTCTGGCCGAACAGTATGGCACACCGCTGTTTGTGATAGATTGTGATCGACTGCGTAAACAATACAGCGATCTATGCCAGTCTCTGCCGGATACTGATTTTTATTATGCGGTGAAGGCACTTCCTCATGAGTCTGTCGTCGAAACCTTTTTACAGAGCGGTGCCGGGTTCGACATTGCCAGCAGCGGTGAGATAGAGATCCTCCGTAAGGTGCATGCCGACCCGCGCCATACTATCCATACTCATCCGATTAAAAAAGATCAGGACATTCGGGACGCACTGCGCTTTGGCTGTACGACCTTTGTTATTGATAATGATGCAGAACTGGATAAATTCCGTCAATATCGCCATCGTGTAGGGTTGCTGCTTCGGATAAGCTTCCGCAGTCCGAGCGCTGTAGTCGATCTTTCCAAAAAATTTGGTTGCCTGCCGGAAGATGTTCCGGCCCTGCTGAGAAGAGCTGAAACGTTGGGTATCCACATCAAAGGTCTGTCTTTTCATGTTGGTTCCCAGAGCATGGAGCCGGACACCCATGTTCAGGCAATTAACGACTGCAACGAGTTGATGAAAGAGGCAAACGAAACCGCCATCAATCCGATGAGCATTCTCGACATCGGGGGTGGTTTTCCAGTCGGATACGCAGCAGATTGTCTCGACATTGGCGAATTCTGCAAACCTATCCATGAGGCGATCCGTGCCCTCCCGGGCAATATTCACACCATCGCAGAGCCTGGACGCTATCTGGTCGCTTCGGCTGCGATTTCAATCAGTTCGGTCATCGGCAAGACGGTGCGCGGAAATCACGCCTGGTATTATCTGGATGACGGAGTTTACGGCAACTACAGTGGGATGATCTATGACCATGCCGTTTTCCCGATCCACGCTCTCAAAGAGGGAGAGTTGTTCAAATCTGTCCTCGCGGGGCCAACCTGTGACAGCATTGATGTCATTGCTGAGGATATTGATCTGCCTGAACTTGAAATCGGAGATCTGATCGTTGGTGAAATGATGGGAGCCTACACGCTCGCTTCAGCAACAGAGTTCAATTCTTTACCTAAAAGCCAAGTCGCGGTTCTTAACACGAAAAAGCAGGAACGAGTCATCTATCACATTGCCTGATGACTACAGGGTTTGTCCAAGGGACAGAGGTAAGTAACAACAATCTGACCATGCCATAGCGTGTCGACCGACAGGCTATATTCGGCTATCGCAGAGCACTGTCATATGGATAACGCTGCTAGCATTGGCAGTCGGGGCAGAAAAAGGTTGATCGCTGACCGAGCCTGGTCGACTGGATCACGGCACCACAGTGAGGACACGCCTCACCTGCCCGCCCGTAGACCTTCAATTGCTGTTTAAAATAGCCTGGTTTCCCATCTGTCTGACGAAAATCGGAAAAGGTTGTTCCACCAGAATCAAGAGCAGCGAGCAGAACTTTTTTGATCTCTTTCACCAGTTTTATATAGCACTTCGAAGAAACCTTGCCGGCTGGACGATCGGGTCTGATTCCGGCCATAAACAATGCTTCACTGGCGTAAATATTACCGACACCAACCACGACCTTCTGGTCCATGATGAACTGTTTAACAGTCAATTTTCGCTTCCTGGATTTCTGATGTAGAGAGATACCATCAAACTCATCAGATAATGGTTCAGGACCAAGCCTGCTTAACAGAGGGTGATCTTCCGGGAGGTCTGGAGTCCAAAGGACAGCACCAAATCGACGCGGATCGGCGAAGCGTAAACATTGTCCGCCGGCGAAACAAATATCCACGTGATCATGCTTATTCGCCGGCGTAATCTCTGGAACCACGCGCAAGTTTCCGGTCATTCCAAGATGAATTAACAAACATCCATCCTCCAGATAGACGAGCAGGTATTTAGCCCTCCGGCCGACGGATAGAACTGACTGGCCAACAAGTATTTTACTTAGTTGTGGTTCCAGCGGCCATCTCAGTTTGGGCACCCGCAACTCAACACGGACAATAGAGCACCCACTGATCAATGGCTCAATACCCCGGCGGGTTGTTTCGACTTCTGGAAGTTCCGGCATGACGAATAAGTTTCAGAAACGTATCTTTTGTACTGCTTGGTCAAAAACAAGGAATGAAATCTCATCAATAGAACCTGAGTAATCTTCACTTGTCAGCTTTTGTGCAGAATGATAACGCCACCCTGCTTCAGTTTGAAACAGCAGGGCCAATTCAAAAAGATCCTGCGCAGCAGCACCCTCCCCGATCCGCATCCAAAGCAGAATTTCGACCTTTCCTTTTTGCTTTTCGCGCTGGCCGAACGTTTTCCATTCAACGAGAGCAATCTCAAGCAACTGTTGCTGAGCAAACTCCAGATACTCTGATCGGTCAGGGAAATGACCGAGAAAAGGAGCTTCAGGGTGATAACTGTCATAGATCAGTCCGAAATCACCCTGTGTCAACGCCAGCATCCGCTGGTTCAATAGTTCTGATGGAGTGGTCACTTCATCGCACCTCATTCATTCAACCTCGGATCGAGTGCGTCACGAATCCCCTCTCCCAGCAGATTATAACCGAGAACAGTGATCAGAATCGCCAGTCCGGGAAACACCGACAGCCACCAGGCACTGCCCAATGTCTGTTTGCCGGTAATCAACATATTTCCCCATGAGGGAGTTGGTGGCTGCACACCGATCCCCAGGAACGACAAGGCACTTTCAGTAAGAATGGCACCAGCGACCCCCAGTGTTGCAGACACCAGGACCGGAGAAAGGGCATTCGGCAGGATATGGCGAAAGATCAGGCGAAAATCAGAGGCACCGAGAGCTCTTGCCGCCTGAACGAAATCCCGTTCGCGCAGTGTTAAAAATTCAGCTCGTATCAAGCGAGACACACCCATCCAGCTGGTCATGCCGATAACAATCATAATGTTCCAGATAGAAGGATTCAAAAAGGCAATCACCGCAAGGATAAGAAAAAAAGTCGGAAAACAGAGCATAATATCAACAAAACGCATAACAACTGTATCGATCCAGCCGCCATAATATCCAGCCAGCGCTCCCAGAAAAATTCCGATCAAGCAGGATATCCCAACAGCGACAAAACCGACTAACAACGAAATCCGGGCACCGTACAGCAGTCTCAACAGCACCCCCCTGCCCAGGTCATCGGTACCAAGTGGGTGTTCAAAACTTGGAGGCAGTAAGCTCTGACTGACATTGATGGCAGCAGGATCACCACTGACCAGTGATGCGGCAGCAGCAAGAACGAACATTCCGAGGACAATCAAACCACCGGACAAAGCCATTTTGTTGTGTCGCAGGCGTAGCCAGATAACATCACGCCAGAAGGAACGACGTCCCAACATTAATTTTAATCCTCTCCGGTTCATCACTTGAGCCGATCCACTTCACGCTGAGACAGGATTCCCTTTGTGTGCAATAAGGCAACCAGACGATCAAAACGGTCATCGTTATAGTTGATGATGGTCTGCCGATTATGTTCTAAAGTGGACAACGCCGGGACAGATGCAGCGATTGGCATGCCGCCGGGGAAATATCTATTCAAGGCAGACAGAATTTCGGCTTCGGCAGCAACGACCGGCGAGACCCGGCAACCAGCCATAAATTGCAGATCGTCAATCAGAAACAGATTGGTGGGATCGGTCATCGCAACCACCAGCATCTTTCCTGCACCGTCCATCTTCAGTTCCAGGGGAAGAACCATACATTTGTATAATTTCGCCACAGGAATCATGCTCAGAACGGTTCGGGGAATATCCACCGCGTGAAGATCAACACGAGGAAACTGAGACTGTTTGGCAAGAAACTCAAGGATCTTCTCCTCTGGAATATAGCCGAGTTTGACCAGCGCAGTTCCGATTCGTCCTCCTACGTTGCGATGATAAGAAAGCGCAGAGTCGAGCTGAAACTGATCGATCAAACCAGCCTGCAGCAACATCTCACCCAGCTTGGTCGGTTTACTTTCCATCGGTCCCTCTTTTCGACATTTTTACTGCTCACCCTGCCCCTGCCGAATCCTTGGATCAGCCAGAGCGTACGAAATATCAGCCAGCATATTGCCAATCAGCGTCAACACTGCCCCCATGACAAGAATGCCCATTATCAGCGGGTAGTCTCGCATCATCACCCCATCGTAGAACAGCTTGCCCATGCCTGGAATGGCAAAAATTGTTTCAAAAATAACGCTGCCACCAATGAGTCCGGGAACTGACAATCCAAGGATAGTAATCACTGGCAACAGGGCATTACGCAAGGCATGCTTGTAAATGACAACCCGCTCTGAAAGCCCCTTGGCTCGCGCTGTCAGAATATAATCCTGCCGGACAACTTCAAGCATATTCGAGCGCATGTAGCGAGAGAACCCCGCTAAACCGCCGATGGCGGAAATAAACACCGGCAGAATCAGATGTTCGATACGGTCAAGCAGCTGCCCGCCAAAGCTGAGATATTCATAGCCCATCGATTTAATGCCTGAGATTGGAAGAACCCCGAGTCTGACCCCGAACCAGTCCATCAACAGCAGGGCTAACCAGAATGAAGGCATAGCAAAACCGACAAAAACAAATACCGTCGTCGTCCGGTCAAACAGCGAATTCCTGCGCACAGCGGACAAAACACCCAGCGGCATGGCCACTATCAGGATCAAGCCAATCGATAACAGGTTCAGTAAAATAGTAATCGGCAGCCGTTCCATGATTTTTTCAAAAACGGGTCGACGATCTTGAGCAAAGGACTCGCCGAAATCGAGACGCACCAACCTGCCGAGCCAGCGCCCATATTGGACGTAGAGAGGCTGATCCAACCCATATTGAACCCGCAACCGGTCTTGAAGATCACTGCTCGCCTGTGGATTAAGCTGAGTCTGCAGGTCGGTCGGTTCCCCCGGAGCCAAATGAATGACCACGAAAGAGATCAAAGTGATTCCCAACAACAGCGGAATCATCATTATCAGACGTCTAGAGAGATAGCGCAGCATAAATCCTACAGTTCAAAGCTGTCATTTTGATTTATCGATACCAGCAGTCAAATATTGACTTTAACGACTATATTTCTGCTCATCTTTCGGGACATACCAGCGATTGAAATTATATCTGATTCCCGCCGGTGCTGGCTCAATCCCATGGAACCTCTTTGCCACTGCGGGGAGAGCCTCCGGAACATAGAGAAACGTGTAGGGTTGTTCTTCAGCAAGAATTTCCTGAAAACGGTCATAGTATTGTTTCCGTTTCTTTAAATCGAAAGTCCTCCTGCCCAGCTCCAGCAGTTCATCCACTTCAGAATTTTTGTAGCCGATAAAGTTCAGTTGCCGTGGACCGGTTTTACTGGAATGCCAGATATTGAATTGATCCGGTTCGGGGCCACCAGTCCAGCCGAGAATAGTCGCATCAAAGTTGCCGGGGTTTATGAATTCCTTGAGAAAAGTCGCCCATTCAATAATCCGCAATTGAACATCAATACCGATCTCACGGAAACGGCGCTGAATGATCTCACCACTTTTTGCGCGCAGGTCATTTCCCTGGTTGGTCACGATAGTAAAAGAGAACGGTTTACCGTCTTTATCCAGAACCCCGTCGCCATCACTGTCAAGCCAGCCAGCTTCTGCCAATAGCTGTTTGGCTTTGAGCGGATCATAACCAAACTTCTTCACTCCGCTGTTGTAGACCCAGGTATCCGGCTTGTAAGGACCATCCGCCACCTGTCCATACCCGAGCAGGACCCCGTCTATAATCTCCTGCTTGTTGATAGCAAGGGTCAGCGCCTGACGAACCCGCTTGTCCTGAAACATCGGTCGCCTGAGATTATATCCAAGGTAGGAATAGCCAAAATTCAGATAATTGTACTTGTTATACTTCCGTAAAAACTCTTTAGTGTCTGTCTGTCGATCAAACTGTAAGGGTGTCAGCCCCATAAAATCAAGGTTGCCGGTCTTTAATTCGAGGAACTGAGTCGACTGATCAGGAATGATTCGGTAGACCACGCGTTTGAGATAGGGTTGCCCTTCAAAATAGTCGGGATTTGCTTCCAGAACGATTTTTTCACCGCTGCTCCACTCACTCAATTTATAAGGACCGGTCCCGATGGGAGACCTGGAGAGCGGGCTTTTGGTGATATCTTTTCCCTCCAGCAGATGTTTCGGATGGATCGGCATCCCCCAACTGATCAGAGCCGGAGCATAGGGCTGGGAATACGTCACGCGAAAGGTGTATGCATCGGGTGTTTCAGCGCTGGAGACCTGCTTAAAGGACTCTGCATATGCAGTAGGGGTTTTTGGATCGGTGTACAATTGATAATTGAACAGGACATCTGCTGAAGTAAAGGGCGCCCCATCATGCCATTTCACCCCCTTGTGCAACTTAAAGGTTATGGTCAGATTGTCCTCGGAAATATCCCAGGATTCCGCCAGTTCACCTTCAATTTTCAAATCCTTGTCATACCGGACCAGGCCGTTATAAACCAGACCACTGATATCACTCGATGCACTATCGGAGGAGAGGACAGGGAGCAGATTGCTGGCATCGCCGATTGAAGCCTCAATAAAGGTATCACCATAGGCGGGAGACACATCAGAACTGGCACCCCTCACCGGTTTTTCCGAGTTATTACATGCAGCCAGCATTGCCAGCAGTAAAACCAGACCCAGTCTTATGATTCTCATCGCAACCTCCAGAATATTAATCTGTCAAACATCTCAGTGTGGCAATCGCAGCAGTTCAGCGTTGGCTGGTTGTTTTATGACAAAACGGTCCGCCGGGATATCGGTATTGGTTCGGGTCTGGGAAAAACGAACCGAAGCCCTGGTCTTCTGTTCGGGCATTTCCAGCTGGACTTTTTGTGGAAACCCGTCGTCATCGGAAAATGACTCATAATTCACCTGTAGCCACAGACTCCCGTTCCGATAGTAGCGACTCTCTACCGGACGCAGCTGACGATCGAATACAATTTCCTGACGGTTCTTTTCTGCAGTGATCTTCAACTGAGCGCCCCGTTCATGCAGACTGGCCTGCATCTTTTCTCCTGGAATCAGCGGAAGATCGTAAAGAAGCAAGCGAATCAGGTCCTTAAAATTGAGAGGCAGGCGGGTAAAGTGCAGCAGATTTTCGTCAGTGGCGGCCCCCTGATAGAAACGTCCTGGAACCGTCGTGTTCAGAAAAACACTCAATTCGTCCTGGTCAACGGCCAGTTGCAGGGCCAATTGACCGAACGTGGTGAGAACATCGGTCCGAAGTCGGTCCGGCTTTTCCAGTAACAGAAACTGTTGAGTCGAAACATACTTGCCGTCAGCATGAACGCCAATTTTTGCCTCAGCATCAAGGGATCTGTAAAGATCACTCCCTTGCGCCAGTTGATGGACCAGTCTTTCCTCGGATGGGAGCGGGATTGGCGTTCTATCGGGGCGAGCACAGCCACTGCCGATTATCAAAAGAAACAACAGGAAACATAGCCTCATGGAGTTTGTCCACCGGGTAGAGCATCCAACTTCTCTTTAACTTTTTCTGCCATCGGATCAAGAACCAGAATCTGCCGATAGATTTCTGCTGCTTCAGACCACAAACTCAGAGCACGATAAAGATCACCCAGGTGTTCAAGGATAACGACGTCATCCGGCTCCATCCGAGAGGCTTTCTCGAGGGGATTCCGTCCTTCATCATACCGCCCGAGCTTGAAGTAAATCCAACCGAGGGTATCCAGAATATAGCTGGTCTCCTTGTTGACTAAAGCGCGCTTTGCCTCAATCAGCGCTTGTTCCAGATTTTCACCCCGCTCTGCCTTGAGATAGGCGAGATAGTTGAGCGCATCGGCGTGATCAGGTGCTATCTCCAGCACCCTCTCCATTTCTCGCCTGGCATTGTCGCGACGCTCCATCTTCTCCAGGATCACTCCGAGTTGATAATGCAGATTGACATCGTCAGGATTGAGTTCAAGCCCCTCGCGCAGGACCCTTTCCGCATCCGGCAATTGATTCACGGCAGCCAAAGAAGAAGAGAGATAAGAATAAATAATCGGGTCATGCAGGCCGTTTCTTATCTGGTCCTGAAGTAACTCAATAGCTGTTTGTGGCTGCTCGAGCTGCTGATATATGTAGGCTTGCTGCGTCACCGCTTCCAGATGAAGCGAAGAGTCACTTTTAATGCTTTCAAGTTCTAGTAAAGCCCCCTGGTAATTGCCACTCCCAGAAAGGGCCATCCCCAGATAGTAGCGACTTTGATCATTATCCGGGCTCAAACGACGCAGTTTACGAAAAGTCAGTTCCGCTTCAGCCCAACGCGTCATCTCAAGCTGCAATAAGCCGATCTGGCCTATGATCTGGGGATTGTCGGGGAGCAGATCATTCAGCTGTTGGAGTAGTTGTAATGCCTCCCTATAACGCTCTTCTGACACCAGCAAACGAGCCATCTGCTCATGAATGGTAACAGCCTGAGGGTTTTCTTCGATGCCAGATTGATAAAGCTGAAGGGCTTCATCTGTCAGCCCCAGTTCTTGCAGAAGGCCGCCCAGCTCCAGCAGAATCTGAACCTGCCCGGTCTTTTCATCGAGCAACGCCCTGTAAACGGCTACAGCTTCACCATACTGTTTGTTTTCTTTGTAAAACCGGGCCAGTGTCAGCCTGGCCGACAAAGAATCAGGGTTCTCCTGCAACAGGATCCTGGTCACTTCAATGGCGGCTGAGAGGTTCCCCTGACGGGCCAGGGCCATTGCCAGCTTCAGGTGTAAAGAATCAAGCTGCCCCTTCAAATCCAGCGCTTGACGATAATGTTCGGCAGCCTCCCGGGGCTGACTCTGATGCAAGAGCAGATCTCCAATCAGTTCGTGCCCATCTGCATAGGCAGGGTACTGTTGTAACAACTTTCGTAACACCTGGATGGCCTGTTCCAGTCGCTTGGTGTGCAGATAAACCTTGGCCAGGCCCATCTGCAGGTAGCGTGAATCTCCGTCAATAGCTACGGCTCGCTCCAACGCTTCCAGTGCCTCATCCCAGCGACCTTCAGAAACCAACAAGCGGTATTGCGTGTAAGCAAAAGTCGCTTTCGCTTCAGGGAGGCTGATTTCGGAAATATATTCGGTATCAAGCTTTGCAGGGGAAACCGTCGCCAGAGAGTTTTGTCCCGGCAGACACCCGGTAAGGATCATAAACAGAAACAGTGTAGAAAAAAACTGTAAGCAATAAAAAATGCGGTCGATGTTCACCCAAAAGGCTCCACGCTACCCCTTACGGGAAATTACGGAAAATCGTTAGAAATCCTGACTCTGAAAAGAAATGTTACTAGCATACTCAATAGATAGTGGTCAAACCCTTTCCAAGTTACCATAGAAACCATAGCATACTGAATTTTCAATCAGTTTTTCATATTTTAGATGATCACGAAACACCACAATCAACACAGAACAAAGAGCTATTAACTTGATTCGAGGTGACTGTCAGCATCATAAGAGGCGATCATAATGGTCTTTAAATACTAACACTTATCACTGAAAGCTGGCTAGAGATGACCGAAAGTAGAATGATTCAAGCTACCTAGCATATTAGGAGGCACAATCTTGCTGTCGACAGCGAACAATCACTGGTCTATAATTAAATTATCTTCCACCTGAACCGAAAGACAAGGGAGCCCAATGACCAAACAACAGGGCAGTTCAACAAAAGAGGCTTGGGTGCTCTGCCTGATTCTCGGCATCATCATGCTGAACTTTCCCTTCATTCAAATTTTCAATTCGAGTGAGCAAATCCTGGGTATTCCGATTCTGGTCCTCTACTTTTTTATCGGCTGGCCCCTTTCTATTGTGGTCATCTACCTGTTCACCTGCCAACTCGACAAAAAACGATCAAACGTCGATACCGGCGCAGACGATCAGGACGATCTATGATTTCTGTACAGATCGTCGCGTTAGCCTCGCTTGCCTACTTCGCGCTGCTGTTCGGCGTTGCCTATTACGCAGACAAGCGGCGTGCTGAAGGGCGCAGTCTTATTTCAAACTCCTATATCTATTCCCTGTCGGTGGCTATTTACTGTACCTCGTGGACTTTTTACGGCAGCGTCGGTCGTGCAGCAAACAGCGGACTTGATTTCCTTCCGGTCTATCTCGGCCCGACCCTGATCGCTTTCACCTGGTGGTTTTTGCTGCGCAAGATGGTCAGAATCAGCAAAGAGCAAAACATTACCAGCATCGCCGACTTTCTTTCGAGTCGATACGATCGATCTGCTCTGCTGGGCGCAATTGTTACGATCTTTGCAGTTCTAGGGATAATGCCTTATATTGCACTGCAACTAAAGGCGGTCGCACATACCTTCGACCTTCTCTCTAATCCGCTGAGCATTGCCAGTCAACCAATCCAGACCCTGATTCCAAGCCTGCCCGGTTACATCGATACCGCCTTCATCATGGCTCTGGCGCTCGGACTGTTTGGTGTCCTGTTCGGAGCCCGCAGCCTTGACGCTTCCGAGCGGCATGAAGGTCTGGTCGCAGCCGTTGCTTTGGAGTCATTGATCAAAATCATTGCCTTCCTCGCAGTCGGATTTTTTGTTACATTCAGCCTTTTTGATGGTTTTGGCGATATTTTCAGTACCTTTCTTCAGCAGTTTCCTGAGCGTGAATCTCTCTTTCGTCTTGGCGAGAATTCAATCTCTTTTCCAAACTGGTTCACCCTGACGTTTATTTCAATGATGGCCGTTATGTTCCTGCCACGCCAGTTTCATATTATGGTCATCGAAAATTCGGACGAGAGCCATATCAAGAAGTCTATGTGGCGATTTCCGGCCTACATTTTTCTGATCAACCTGTTCGTTATACCCATCGCCATGGGGGGCCTGCTCCTGAACGGAGGGGATGCCTCCCAGGCTGATTATTTTGTTATTACGTTACCGCTGATCTCAGGTCATCCCTGGCTGGCGCTGCTGGTCTTTATTGGTGGATTCTCTGCCTCTGCAGGGATGGTGATGGTCTCATCCGTCACCCTCTCAACCATGGTCCTTAACCACCTGGTTATGCCGATCATTCTCAAATTCAAACTGCAGATGGGTGATTACTCCATCGCACTGCTGAATCTCAAACGACTGGGCATTATGCTGGTCGTCTTTCTCGGCTACCTCTATTTCCGGGTGATCGGAGACTCTTATGCCCTGGTTAATATCGGTCTGATCTCGTTTATGGCAGCAACCCAGTTTGCCCCCGCCATGCTTGGTGGTCTGTACTGGAAACGTGCCAATCACAAAGCAGCCATCGCTGGCCTGGCGCTCGGTTTTCTGCTTTGGTTCTACACTCTGCTGATTCCATCTTTCGTCCTTTCCGGTTGGCTGCAAAGCGACATTCTTGAGCAAGGGCTGTTCGGCATCAGCCTGTTGAAGCCGTTGGAGTTGTTCGGCCTGAAAGGGTTTGACATCTGGACCCATTCTCTGTTCTGGAGCATGTTTTTTAACCTCTCCGCCTTTCTGACTCTCTCTTTCTTTACCAGCCAGAGTGAATCAGAAATGGAGCAAGCCAGTCGTTTCGTCAATGTTTTCGGTGAGGTACAATCGATTTCTCAACGGCAAAGAATCAGCAAAGCTCCAACCATCCTGGAGTTTACCGAGTTGATGTCCAAATTTATCGGTGAGAAACAGGCAAACAGCTCTATCTCTGAATATTTGAGACAAAACTCACATGAAATCAACTATCGGGGCAGTCTCTCGGACGATGAAATTCCCAAACTGAAAAGCTTTACGGAAAGAACCCTGGCCGGATACGTCGGCGCGGCACCCGCACGTATCATTCTGGAAAATTACCTCTCCACGCGTGGCAGCAAGATGGAGGATGTTTTTGATATCTTCGGCTCGGTCACACTCAGTCGAACAGCCAGTCGTGAACAACTGAGCGTCCTCTATGAAGCATCTCAGATTGTCGCTGGAAGCGACAATCTGCAAAAATCACTGGATGAGATTCTCAGTCTGCTCTCTCAGCAGTTCAAGTTCGACCTCTGTGTCATCCGTTTTCTGGACGAGCAGCAGATGACCCTGACGGTTCGCAGCCACCATGGTATGAGCTCAGAACATTTTGGTGGTTCTGAACGCAACCTCGACATGACAACCTATATCGGATCAGCGTTTCTCTCCAACAAGGCAATTCTGGTCAACGACACCGATTTTCTTGATAAACCGGAATCAGCTGCCGTTATTCATCGTGAAGGAATCAAGTCGTTCGCTCACGCTCCGATTGTCCTTGAAGGTGAACCCGTTGGGGTCCTCTCAGCTTTTTCCCGGTCTTCAAAAGGAATTTTTACCGATGAGTTTGTTGCACTATTTAACAATCTTGCAGGTCAAATAGCTATCGCCTGGAGAAACCACAAGCAGCTCACAGACCTGCTGGAAGTGCGGGAACAGGAAAGAGAGCTGGAAATTGCCAAAACGATTCAGATGAGCTTGCTCCCTTCCAGTACCCCGCGAATAAAATCGATAGAGCTGGCCGGGCTCTGCGTTCCGGCACATCAGGTTGGCGGTGATTACTACGACTTTATTGAGCGAAAAGATGGGACCCTTGATCTGCTTGTCGCTGACGTATCAGGTCACAATATCGGCTCAGCTCTGATTATGGCGGAGACCAGAACCTTCATTCAGGCTCAGGCCGACACCATTGTTCAACCAAGCCACATGCTGCACGCTCTAAATCGCTTTTTCTACAGTGATTTGACCAGAGCAGAGCTCTTTGTCACCATGTTCTACCTGCAGTATCATCAGGCAACCGGTCAACTGTTCTACACCAGCGCTGGACACAACATGCCATTGCTCTGGCGCAAAGCCGAACAGAAAGTAGAATGGCTCGATACCGAAGGCTTGATCCTGGGAATCCTGCCGAAGGTGGAGTTCGAGCAAAAAGTGACCGTATTACAGCCGGGCGATCTGCTGATTCTTTACACTGATGGGGTCACAGAAGCGGAGAATGATGACTCAGTCCTCTTCGGGGAAGAGCAGTTGAGCCAGTTGGTTCAGCAATGCATAGATCTGCCGCCCGATGAGATTATAAATGCAATTCTGCAACAGGTTCGAATCTATACCGGACGCCATCACTTTAACGACGACATTACCCTGGTCGTCCTGAAAATACTCGAGTCAGAGGGCTGAACATCTAACTCCACTTCAGAGATAGGACAGAAATTTCGAGATGCGCTATAATGACCAAGAACATCCATCAGGTGGTAAGTGCCATGACATCGCTGACACTCAACAAATGAGATTTTAATCAGACTTCAAGGAGAAGCTATTTATGCAAATCAAGACCGAAGAACAAGGCGACATTGTAAAGATTGTTGTTCAGGAAGAGCGTATGGATGCTCACAACAGTGGTGCACTCAAAGAAGAGATGCTGCAGCTCTTTGACGAGGGAAAGTGCAATCTGGTGATCGATCTGTCATCGGTCCGGTTCGTCGACTCGTCCGGGCTTGGCGCCCTGGTCTCAGGGTTCAAAAATGCCAGTACCCGGGACGGCAGTCTCAAGCTCTGCTGTCTGCAACCCCAGGTTCGATCAATGTTTGAACTGACTCGACTGCACCGGGTGTTTGAAATTTTTGGTTCAGCAGAAGAAGCACTCGAAAGCTTCTGACAATCAACTTCAGCGATGAAACATCAACAGACGACGGGACAGAATGCAAGATCAGATTGAAGTTGACATCACGATACCTAATCAAACCAAATATTTAAGCCTGATCGGCCGAATTGGTGAAAATATTGCGTATGGGCCGATCTGTTTCATCGGCGACCGGGACGAACTGGCCTTTCATCTCAATCTGGTCCTGACCGAAGCAGCCACCAATGCGATCTGTCATGCCAACGGAGAGGACCCGGACAAGCAGTTGAGGGTCATCATCTCAATGTCTGAATCACGTCTGTCAATGAAGGTGTTTGATGAAGGGGATGGGTTTGATATCGAGACTTATGCCAAAGCAGAAGCCAAAGAGACTGATGAACAGGGTCGAGGAATTCAACTCATCTACCGACTGATGAATCATGTTCAATATCACCGTCTGACTGAGGGTAATGTTCTGGAGATGATAAAAGAGCTACGATAATACCGGTGGATCGGGGGAGTGTAGGACTGGCCAATATTTGGCTGACAGATTGGAATCCTGCTGAATTCCCCTGTGGTGGTCCTCAACAACTAACTTGCGGACTGTTTACTGAACAGCTGCAACAGTTGGCGGTGGTCGCTAAAAGAGTACTCGCCTTCGACCGCTCCTCCATATCCGACAAATGTTATGCCTGCACTCTTTGCCGCCAATTGGTCCAGCTCAGAATCACCGATAAAAAGGCAGTCCTTTGGAGGCAGTTTCAACCGCCGGGCAGCCAACAGCAACATGTCCGGGTCCGGTTTGGGCCGAGTCACATCGCACCTGTTAATAATCACGCTGAAGAAATGTTTCAGCTCAAAATGTTCCAGAATGGGCTGAATACTCCGGCCCCGATTGGTTGCAACTGCCAATGGATAATGTTGTGATAACACCACCAGCATTTCTGTCAAGCTCGGCTCGGGGGTCATAAATGGAATAAATTCCCTGTAATCGAGTTGCATCGAAAAAGCCAACGCCGGTTGCACGTGCTCTTCCAGCATGAGATTCGCCAGAACATCGGGGCTGCTGGCAGTATGACAAAGGTGGACACGTTCCTGCTCCGATTCAGTGACCGGAGCATAATCAAAAGCCTCCAGAATTCTATTGTAGTATGCAAGATTGGCCTGTCGGCTCTCAAACAGAACGCCATCACAATCGAAGATCACCCCACGTACCTGATCCATTATGATTTCCTCTGCTTCAGATAGAAAAGACCCACAATGCCGAACAGGATCATTGGCAAAGAGAGCAGTTGTCCCATGGTCGCTCCAGCCCAGAGAAAGCCA
>DATFMC010000074.1:0-2936 GCA_035267105.1 Geopsychrobacteraceae bacterium | reverse complement strand
CACTTCAGCAACAGGGTTCAACCAGCGATGAACCCTGCTGTCCAGGTCGCTGACACCTCCTTCGGGGTCGCTATCGCCGACAATGCCACGATGAATGTGAACCTTGCTATTGGTGTCATTGCCGGCAACACCGGTGCCGCCGAACCCGCCATCACCGCCGGGCGCAGCAGGAATCCCCGGCACACCTGGAGCTCCGCCGCCGGTGATCACTTCATCATTCGCCTCGGTACCGGCATCGTAGCCGAACAGATAGTATTTATAGGTGCCAGTTGCGCGGGGGATTAACAACGAATCGAGGCCAACGAAACCGTCGTTAGTGGGCAACAACATCGCCACCAGGGACAGATAGCGGTTTTGGGATTGCTCTGGATCGAGAAGAATATCGCTGACGATGCCACCGGGAGCCAATAACCCAGCGGCCGGATTTTCAATCGTATCCCGATCCGGTCCGCCGACCAGTCCCGACAGCAATGAAATATCGCCCCCTTCTGCCATCGCCTGCAGGGCCAGGGTTGCAGACGTGCCAACTTCAAACAGGCGGGTCTCCTTGTTATGCGCCGTGACCAACAGCGGAGTGAAGTAAATCCCGTTAGTCAGGTTTTTCACCGTCACAGAAATCGTACCGGCCACTGCCTGCCCGGCAGTCAGAAACATCCCGACCAGAACAACAACCAGCATCTTCAATAGAAACCGTGCCATGACCTTCTCCTTTTCGTTAAAGGGTTGAGAGGGTGACAGATCACGGACTCAAAACATGAAATACTCTGCCCGGACTGCCGCTTGTAAAGAAGATACAGCCCTCAGATCAACTTAGGATTAAGGTCAGGTCAAGATTGGATAAAGATCGTTTTTCTTTTTGCCGGGAAAGGTAAAGGCAACAGGCAGACAACTATGGTTAAGGATCGGCTCAAGCAGCCCCCTCTTTAGCTTGAAGTCAGGCTGAATTCGTTCTTCTCCTGTTCACTGACAATTTTTCCATAACAGTTATCGGCTGGCGGAGTTCCGCGTTTGACAAGGGAGACTTCAACTTCTTCAGGAGTAGGATAGCCGGCGCGGTTACGTGCAATCAACGCTTGAACGCAGTGCATGCTCAAAGTCCCCGCTTCGGCAAGAGAGGTCAGCTCTTCCAGAGCGGTGCGGTTATTATAATCACTGGGACGATAAGGTCTTGATGAAGTCAAGGCATCGTACACATCGCAGGTTGCGATCATTTCAACCAAGGGATCAGCCTCCGCCACCCCGCGCGGATAACCGGAGCCGTCGCGGCGCTCATGATGATTAAATGCCACATGGGCCGCCGGGTGCTGGTGATCCCCCAGGTAATAGCTGCTGATGACATAACCGGCAACAGGGTGAAACTCCAGATAGCTCCGCTCACGGCGTGTCAGGGGAGTACTTTTATTCAGAATCTCCAAAGGGATGGCGAGTTTACCCAGGTCATGGGTCGGACCGACCAACAGCACATTTTTAACAATCAGTTTCTCCCGGGCAACGATTTCCATCATAAAGGTACTCAGGATAAAAACGACCAACGAATGGCGATAGGTGTAAAAATCCTGTTCCCTGAATAGTTCCAGTGCCCGTAAAAGGGGCAAAGGGATCGGGACCTCTCCAATCCGATCAAGGTGCGCTCGCACACCACCAGCCCCACCGAAAATGTATTCGTAAGGGTTCATGTTCATGAAATCTTCCACGTCAGAACGGATACGTTCATGCTGGAGGAGGCAGGTCGATCCATAGCCCTGCTGCCGCCCTTTTCTGGCAACGGCTTCGATAGTCGCGCTATCAAGAAGAGTTCCGGCCGCCAGCAGTTGATTTCCGTCCAGATCATCAATCGCAAAAGGGAGCTTGATATTCAGCATGGCATTATATCCCGGGAGGCAAGGAGCCGTAAAAAATCATGAGCAGAAAGGATTTGAGCGGAAGGAGGACAGAGCACAAAAAAAAGCACCTCGGCTCAAGGTGCTTTTCATCGATTCTGCAAGCCCCCCAGACAACAATTCGACAGGTTTTTCACTTATGTGCGTGCAATATATCTGATTGCAGTTTTACAGTCAAATCCGAGAAAAACTCATCTCAATATTCAGAACATCTGCCTCCCGGCAAAGGTTCATCTGTCAACAATCCCGGAGAGATACAACCAAAAGCAGCAAGAACCGGGTTGGAGCCCTCGGCTTCAAGTGCTAAGCTAAGCGATAAAATAGATGATATTTACCGGGAGCGCATGATGGCCGATACTGATTACCCGCGCATCGCTCAGGCGATCCACTTTTTAGAAGAGCATAAACTGGACCAGCCCACCCTGGCGGAAGTTGCCGAACATATTGGACTGAGCCCCTTTCACTTCCAGCGTCTTTTCCGTCGTTGGGCCGGGGTCAGCCCGAAACGATTCCTGCAGTTCCTTACTGCAGAGCACGCCAAACAGCTGTTGCGTCATGCGAACTCGGTTCTCAATACCAGCCTCGAAATTGGCCTGAGCGGTCCCGGTCGACTGCATGACCTGATGGTGTCAGTGGAGGCGATGTCACCGGGAGAGATCAAAACGGGCGGGGAAGGAATTGAAATCCGCTACGGTTTTCACGAGACTCCGTTTGGAATCAGCCTGACAGGATTGACTGATCGGGGTATCTGTCATCTGGCCTTTGTCGAGGCAGGTTGCACAGAAGCGTCTGTACAGGAGCTGAGAAAAGACTGGCCGAAGGCAACACTGTCTGAGAATGCCGAGGCTACCATATCCGTTATAAAGAAAATTTTTGGAGAGAGAAATCAAACCGTAGCGAAACCGATACCCTTATTGCTGCGCGGCACCAACTTTCAGCTCAAAGTCTGGCAGGCTCTGCTGAAAATACCCGAGGGATCGCTGGTGTCCTACCAACACCTGGCGACTCAACTGGGCACACCCACCGCCAGTCGCGCTATCGGCAACGCTGTAGGCC
>DATFMC010000073.1:0-14250 GCA_035267105.1 Geopsychrobacteraceae bacterium | reverse complement strand
CCGCTTTTCGAGAAGTCGGGATCTCTATTCAAGGATCAGCACGAATCGGTTTTCCATAGCTCTTTGTTCTCTGTCTCATAAACAGGATGTCGCATCCTTTGCTCGACGTATTTTGGTCGCATTGGCCGAACCGGTCCAGGTCAACGGTGAGGATTTCTACTGTACTGTCAGTGTCGGCATTGCTGTTCACCCTCAAGACGGAAGTGATGCACAAAAATTGCTCGATAATGCCGAAGTGGCATTGGTCAGGGCGAGAGAGTCCGGGGGAAACACCTATAAGTATTTTTCCAAAGAGATAAACCAAAAGGCATTGGAGCGACTTGCTATCGAAGCGGGATTGAGACGTTCTCTGGTCGAGGATGATTTCGAGCTGCACTATCAGCCACAGGTTGACTTAAAGAGCAGGGTCCTGCTTGGTGCTGAAGCTCTGTTGCGTTGGAGTCACCCTAAGCTCGGGCCGGTTTCTCCTGATCGGTTTATTCCGATAGCTGAAGAGAGCGGATTGATCCTTCCGCTTGGTGAATGGGTTATCAGGGCCGCCTGTCGTCAAAATGCCGCCTGGCAGGCGGCGGGGTATCATCCGATCAGGGTCGCCGTCAATATTTCCGGGCATCAATTGCAACAGAAGGGCTTTGTACAGATGGTTGCCTCGGTTCTCAACGAGACGGGACTTGACCCTCAATGGCTAGAGTTTGAGCTGACTGAGTCGACGATGATGGAAAATACTGAGAGGAATATTGGAGTTCTGCAGCAGCTGAAAAAAATTGGCATCCATCTCTCTATTGATGATTTCGGAACCGGTTATTCCTCTCTCAGCTATCTGCAGCGCTTTCCTCTTGATAAGCTGAAAATCGATAGTTCATTCGTCAAGGACCTCCACAAAACTGAAAGTAATGCCGCAATCACTGAAGCGATTATCGCCATGGCCCATCGGCTTGGACTCAAGGTTCTTGCTGAAGGGATAGAGACAACAGAACAGCTTGATTATCTGGTCGCTAACGAGTGCCTCAAGGGGCAGGGTTATCTTTTCGGCCGACCTGCCCCCAGCCTTGAATTCGAACAATATTTTCAGTCAGCGAGCGGCAGCAAGGCCGGTTGACGGCAGCTGCAGAAAACACCACGGAAGAGCTTTTCGGCAATACCAGTTTCATGGATTTGCGGTAGTATTGGCCTCTATGCTAAGGTCTGGTCTTTCCGGTTCGAGTGATGGATCGGCCCTCTCAGGACAGCAAGGGGGCGTGTATGAAACCTGAAGTCGTAAACTTGTTGTTTTGGAAATGACAAGCTGGGCGTTGTCCTGTTATTTTGCAGTCGACACTGCCCGCATAATGGTTCATATTTGTCCACTGAGGGCCGCTACTTAGCGGCCCTGCTTTTTTAAGGAATGTCCGTATCATTATCTGAACATAGAAAGTGATCAATCGATGTATAGAATCGTAGCTCACCCCGGTAGCGCACACCGGGATGACTTTCTGTCCGTCAGTATCCTGCTGACAATTCTTGAACCGGTGGAGGTTTTTCGGCGGGAACCAACGGCCGCTGATCTCGCCGATCCCAACACCTATGTTGTCGATGCCGGGATGGAATACAATCCCGAGAATCATAACTTCGACCATCATCATGATCCCTCTCTCCCCTGCGCTTTCCATCTGGTGATGAAGCACTTTGGGCATCATGACAACGCCATGGAAATATTTGGCTGGTACGCTCACATGAGTATGATGGATGTCAGAGGGCCTTATCAGACTGCCGAACACCTCGGGATCGAAACCAGCGTGCTCTTTGCGGCCTCGTCACCGATTGACGGCTATATTCTCTCCCGGTTCTCCAGGGTGACTTCTTTGACAACGGACGACTTGCTCTACGATCTGATGAAAGATCTGGGGCGGGAAATGATTGAGCAGATCAGTCTTAAAAAGGCGCGGTTGGAACGGTTGAGGTCTGAGTCTGAAATTGTGCGGGTGAAGAACTACAAAATTCTGGTCAGCAGGATTGAAGAAGATCCCAAGCTATCGATGGAGTTGTATCTTCGCGACCTTAATGACGAAAGTATCATCATGAGTATCTCTCCGTCCGTCAGGGGTGAGGGCTGGGAAATGTTGAGATTGGGTGACAATACGATGGTCGATTTTCGGGCTCTTTCAGGACATAAAGAGATTCATTTCGTCCACGCCAACGGTTTTGTCGCCAAGACCGGCAGTTTGATTCCGATGGAACAGGCCATTGAACTGGCTTCTCAGGCGATCAACGATCAATAACAGAACCGATCAAGGGTGCCTGGCAGTGGCGGGCTGCGCACATGCACAGATATTGTTCGTTGGTTTCTGACTTGTTTTTTGCGAGCTTGCCCGTTTGTTTATATGCTTCGGCCGACTATAGTAGAAACCATCAAAGGGCTGTTGTGGCAGATGGCCCCGAGAGAGCTAACTTTTTCAAACCTCCCAAACGAAAAAGTCTTGTCCCGCAGTGATCCTCCCCACTGCGGGCTTTTTTTGTCCAGCGATCGGGCATTCTCTTGCATTTTACCCAAATGTAGAGCACATTCCCGTGATGGAAATATCTCCAGTTAAAGCAACCACGCCTCGCGCAGGCTCGGACTCTTCCTCTCTTGATTCGCATCAGGGTGTCCTGTTTGGTTTGGCCGCTTATTTAACCTGGGGGTGCTTCCCGATTTTTTTCAAGACATTAACGGGTGCCACTCCTCTGGAAATAGTCTGCCACCGTATTTTCTGGTCAGCGATATTTTTGCTTCTATTACTGGCTGCTCAGGGACAACTGGGCAACATTCGAAGAATTGCGGGCGACCGACAGGCACTTTTTACGTTGTGTGGTTCGACACTGCTTATTGGCACCAATTGGCTGGTCTTTCTCTATGCCATCCAACGCGGCGAAGTGCTGCAATCCAGCCTCGGTTATTTTATCACCCCGCTGATCAGCGTACTGCTTGGCTTTCTGTTTTTAAAGGAACGGCTCAGTTCCTGGCAGTTGGTCAGTGTGTTGCTTGCTCTGGCGGGGGTGTTGAACCTGACGTTCCAGCAGGGGAAATTCCCATGGCTTGCCCTGATTCTCGCTTCGTCTTTTGGTCTGTATGGTCTGCTTCGGAAACTGGCAAAGGTTGATGCCTTGAGCGGTTTGGCGGTGGAGACTTTGCTTCTTGCACCCATTTCGCTTGCATACCTGATCTATCTGTCCGTTCTTCATCAGGGGACTTTTCTGGTCGGGACCACACGCCTTGATTTACTTCTACCCTTGTCGGGAGTGGTGACGGCGATTCCCTTACTCTGCTTCATTGGAGCGGCTCGACGTTTGCGTCTGATGACTATCGGCTTTCTTCAGTACATCACGCCAAGCCTGCATTTCGTGTGGGCTGTAGGACTTTACCGGGAACCTTTCTCGCACGGACATCTGATCAGTTTTCTCTTTATCTGGGTCGGATTAGGAATCTACTCGGTGGATGCGGTCTGGAAGGGACATACCAGCAGACGAGCTTTGAAGGCGTAGTTGAAATAAAAAAGGAAGGCCTACTTGAGGCCTCCCTTTTTTTAGTGAAAAACTTTTATTCAATTCGTCCGATCAAGACTTCTCGTGGTTTTCCGCTTCCGTCGGACGGTCCGACAATCCCTTCCTGTTCCATTTTTTCGATCATCCGCGCGGCACGGTTGTAGCCGACCCGCAGTCTGCGTTGCAGCATCGAGATTGAGGCGGCGCGGGAATCGGTGACTATCCGCAGGGCTTCGTCCCAGTGTTCGTCGTAGCCGTCATCGTCGCTGCTGTCGCCGCTGCTGGCCGGTGGTGCCTGAAGAATCGATTTATCGTAGTCCGGGTTGCCTTGTTTGGCAAGGAAGTCGACGACTCGCTGGACTTCAAGCTCGGAAACAAAGGCACCATGTACCCGCTCCAGATAACCGACGCCAGGTGGTAAAAAGAGCATGTCGCCCATGCCGAGCAGCGCTTCGGCACCCATGGAGTCGAGAATCGTGCGTGAATCAGTACGCGAGAAGACCTTGAAGGAGATTCTGGTCGGAAAGTTGGCTTTGATCAGGCCGGTGATGACATCGACACTGGGGCGTTGGGTTGCCAGGATCAGGTGGATGCCGGCTGCTCTGGCTTTTTGCGCCAGACGAGCAATCGACTCTTCCACTTCGCGACCAGCCACCATCATCAGGTCGGCCAGCTCGTCCACGATCACAACTATATATGGCAGATGTGCGTGTTCCAGTTCTTCCTCCGCTGCGGAAGGGAGGATGCCAAGATCAGGTTCGAACTCATCCTCTTCAGGCAGGTCGACGACGATATCCTCGACAGGCGGCGCGTCCTGCTGGTCTTTCAACTCTTTGACCAGTTTTCGGTTGTAGCCATCAATATGTCGAACCCCTTTGTCGGCCAATAACTGATAGCGACGTTCCATCTCCCGTACCGCCCACGCCAGGGCCAGCGACGCTTTTTTCGGATCGGTGACCACAGGCAGTAGCAGGTGCGGAATCCCTTCGTAGATAGAGAGTTCGATCATCTTGGGGTCGATCATGATCAGACGCACATCTTCAGGTGCGGCGCGATAGAGCAGCGACAGTATCATTGTGTTGATGGAGACCGATTTTCCGCTGCCGGTCGAGCCAGCGACCAGCAGGTGGGGCATTTTGGCCAGGTCAGAAACAACGGTCTGACCGAAAATATCCTTACCGAGCGCCATTGGTAGCTTGCCACCGGTGCGACTGAATTGCTCCGATTCGATGATTTCTTTGAGGTAGACCGTTTCACGATTCTTGTTCGGAATCTCAATGCCGACCACCCCCCGGCCAGGAATCGGTGCCACAATGCGGATCGAAAGTGCCTGCATGGCCATCGCAAGGTCATGAGACAGGTTGGAGATCTTGTTGACCTTCACTCCCGCTGCCGGTGCGAACTCGTACATGGTGACCACCGGGCCCGGTTTGACCTCGACAACCTCACCCTCCACACCGAAATCGAGAAGCTTCTTTTCCAGCAGTCGGGCTGCCATCGTTAGACTGTCACGATCGATCGGTGCGGGCGGCGCCCCGTCGTGATCCAGCAGTGAACCAGGCGGATGATGATAGGTGCCACTCGGCTCCAGAAAGGAGAACGCGACCTGATTCTCCTCAATATTTTTTTGCGATTTCTTGCTGGGCTTCTTTTTCGGCCCGGGAACCGGTTTCGGTTCGGGTGCCATGATGAGGGGTGTTCTAACCTCGGGGTCGCGTTGCTCGCGGACTTTTTTGGTGTGTGCCTGTTTCCGTTCCCGGCGAAGTTCCATCCGACGCCCCAGCCTTTCCAGTATTCCGTCCAGAAACAAAACCAATGAAAAGCGGGTGGAAAGGATCAGTGAAACCAGAAAAAATACACTTAAAACGACAGCGGCTCCACTCAGGTTCAAGTAGCCTGCCAGCAGCCGGACCAGAACTCGTCCGCTGGCACCGCCCGCTTCACTGATGCTGCTGCCGAACAGGGTGATTTCGTCGAGCTTCAGCGCCAGCAGGCCCGCAAGGGATATTTGCAAGACCAGAAATGCCCCCAGACGTTGCGGGCGGAAATGGACATCTCTGAATTTAAGTCTTCGCCATGCGAGGTTCAAGCAGCCAAGGGGGAACATCAGCGCGGTAATGCCATAAACCTGATAGAGCAGGTCAGCCAGGTGCGCTCCGAGAATTCCTCCGAAATTATTGACAGTCGGCGGGTTGAGGTTGTTGTTAAAGGAAGGATCATCGTTGCTGAAGGTGCTGAGACAGAGCAGCAGCAAAATGCCACCCGCCAGCCAGAGCAGACCGAAGATCTCCTTGCGCATTCGGTTTTCAGTAGGAACTTCGGGGATTTTTTCGCTCATAAGCAGTATCTCTATACGGATCAGGTTAGCAAACTGTGAAGCATAATAACACTACCGAGCAGCAGGCAGTAAATAGCAAATCCACGCAGTCGGCGGTTACGAACCACCGCCAGCAGAAAGCGGATCGCCAGCAGGCCGGTGACAAAGGCAACCAGACTGCCAATGGCATAAGCCGGAAGTTCAGCGGGATTGACGTGCTGCAGATCCCGCAGGGAGAGGAGGGTCGCGCCGCCGACCGCTGGCAGGGCCAGCAGAAAAGAGAAGCGGGCGGCTGTTTCACCATCAACTCCGCGCAACAGCAAGCAGGCGATGGTCGATCCCGAACGGGAAATGCCGGGAATAATCGCTGCACCCTGAGCTATCCCGACCAGCAGGGCATCGGTATAGTTCATCTGAGCTTCACCGCGGCCCTCATGCCGGACTCGTCCAGCCAGAAACAGCAGGGCTGCAGTGACGATCAGCATGGCCCCGATCACCGGTAGATTTTCAAACAACCCTTCAAAAAAATCCTTGAAAGAGAGGCCGATAATTGCGGTCGGAATTGAACCGAGAATCAGCAGGTGAAGGAGATGCCGATCTGTCGCGGCGGTCTCGTCTTTGCGGAAATATGCGCTCAGCAGCTGCCCCACCTCGCGCCGAAAATAGAGCAGCACGGCTGCCATGGTCCCCGCATGGAGCAGCACATCGAAGAGTAGTCCGGGCTGGTCGAATCCTGGCAGGAAATGTTGAGTGATCGCTAGATGTCCAGATGACGAAACCGGCAGAAATTCGGTCATGCCCTGGATCAGTCCAAGGAGTATAGCGTGAAAAGTGCTCATATGAATTGCAGGACAAAGGCAAAGTCTTTTGCTTCCTTTTTCCTTTCCCTTGTCCTTTGTCCTTTCTTTTTATAATTCCAGAATGACCGGTAAAATCAACGGTCTGCGGGCAATGTTGCGGTTGAACAGCCGACGTAATGCCTTCCGGCATTCGACCCGGAGCTCCTCCCAGTCAGTCAGGGCACTGAGGCTGTGTTCGTTGATCAGGTGACGGATTTCCTGGCGTGCTTCTTCGAGCAGGGCTTCGCTCTCCATGTCCTCTTCCGGGATAAATCCACGGGTGAAAATTTCCGGGCCATGGACGATCTCCCCGGTGGTTTGATTTATTCCCAGCATCAGAATCACCAAACCATGGTTCGCCAGGTGACGTCTATCGCGCAGTTCCATGGTGCCAACGTCGCCGACGCCTTTGCCGTCGACAAAGATGCGACCCGTCTCGACCCGACCCTGTAGCGACAGGCCCTCTTCAGAAATCAGCAGCAGTTGCCCATTCTCCAGGACCAGGGAGTTTTCTTGTGCAAGGCCCAGGTCACGAGCAAGTTGAGCGTGTTTGACCAGATGCCGATATTCTCCGTGGATCGGGACAAAGTAGCGTGGCCGCACCAGATTATGGACCAATTTCAACTCTTCCCGACTGGCATGTCCCGACACATGGATTTCACTGGTTTTTTCATAGAAGACTTCAGCGCCACGACGATAGAGGTTGTTGATCAGGTCAGAGATCGCTTTTTCATTGCCGGGGATAAATTTGGACGACAGGATGACGGTGTCGCCTTTTTCCAGCTCAATCTGCTTATGATCGCCCAGGGCAATCCGCATCAGGGCACTGAGGGGTTCGCCCTGGCTGCCGGTGGTCAGGATCAAAACCTCTTCCGGGGGCAGGTTCCGCATCTGTCGCAAGGTCACGAGCTGGTCGTCCGCGATCGTCAAGTAACCGAGCTGGCGGGCAATGTCTATATTGGAGACCATGCTGCGGCCGTTGACCAGAATTTTACGTCCATCGGCCGCCGCCGCGTCAGCGACCTGCTGGATGCGATGAATGTTTGAAGAGAACGTAGCAACCACAACTCTTTGTGAGCATTGAGGAATCAGTTCTTGAAGGACTTTTCCGACCGTCCGTTCCGAAAGCGTATAGCCTTCATTTTCAACATTGGTCGAGTCAGCCAGCAGCAGCAGGACCCCCTCTTCACCATATTCAGCCAGTCGCGCCAAATCGGTCTTTTGGCCGTCAACGGGGGTCTGGTCGATTTTAAAATCACCGGTATGAATGATCAGCCCGGCCGGGGTACGGATTGCCAGCCCGATGCCGTCGACGATCGAGTGGGCAGCACGGAACGGCTCGACCTCAAACATATCCAGCAGGATTTTCTGACGAGGTTTCACGCAGTACGTGACAACTCGATCTTCGAGTTCGTGCTCTTTCAGTTTGTTGTGTAATAGCCCCAAGGTGAGCGCAGTTCCGTAGATTTTCGGACAACCAAGTTGCTCCCAGAGGAAGGGTATCGCGCCGATATGATCTTCATGTCCGTGGGTGAGAAAAAGTGCGGTTATATCGTCTGTTCGTTCTTTTAGTGCGCTGATATCCGGTAACACCAGATCGACCCCCAGCATGTAGGCTTCCGGGAACATCAGACCGCAATCGATGAGCAGAATCTTTCCTCCGCACTCCAGGGCGGTCATGTTCATGCCGATTTCGCCCAGACCACCCAGAGCAAATAGACGTAAACTGTTGTGGTCCTGATGGGTTGTCATCCGCTCTTCTCCTCGGTCAGGGTGGCAATTGATACCCTGACTTCATTTATCAAGGTGTCGAGTTCTTTATTTGTCAGGTTGCAAGTTTCAACTGCTGGCAGAATTGTGACCTTGATCTCCCCAGGGCGAACCAGAAAGCTACCACGAGGCAGAAGTGAAAAGCTGCCATCAATAGCGATAGGCACGATTGGCGCCTGGGCTTTCAGGGCAATCAAGAATCCACCTTTTTTAAACGGCAGCAGTTTTCCGTCAGGGCTGCGGGTTCCTTCGGGGAAAACTATCACAGAGGTCCCATCCTTTATCCGTTGGGCTGCAGTGATCATGCTCTGCATCGCTTTCCGACGGTTGGAACGGTCAATCGGTATGTAGTCGCAACGTCTCATGGCCATGCCGAATAATGGAATATCGAACAGTTCTCTCTTCGCCATCCAGCGGAACTGAATGGGAAGGCAGGCGTACATGGCGAGAATATCGAATTGGCTCTGATGATTGGCAATATAAACGGCGGAACGATTTTGGAGATGTTCCGATCCCTCGACCTTGATCCGAACTCCAGCCAGGCGTAAACAGCCTTTTGCCCAGATGATAGCGCAATTGTGTAGATAATCTGGGCTGATAAAGGAAAAAGGCACCCCGAACAGGATCACCAGAAAAGTCCAGAGGTAAACGCAGCTATGGAATAACAGGGTGTGTATCAGCAAAAGGGGTCTCCGGGTGAATTTAAGCTGGCCATTTTACTGATATATTGCATGTTTGGTCAATGGTTTTCGCGCGTGAAGCGACTGGCGGAGACCTCCTTTGTCTCCGGGAAGAGGGAGGAGGTTTTCAACCGAAGAAACAGGAGACAACATGCAGCCAGGGAACTCGACCTCTTGCCGTTTCCCAGCTACGGCCACCAGTTGGACAGATAGACTATCGATACATAGCGAAGTCCCTTGCCTGTGGTGACCAGCAACAGGAAGATCCAGAGTGGCACGCGCATAATCCCGGCAATCAGCGTTAAGGCATCCCCTCCCAACGGTAGCCAGGCCAGCAGCAGGGACCAGATACCATAACGCTGGAACCAGGCCTGAGCTTTGTCGATCTGGTTCTGGCTGAAATAAAACCAGCGGCGCTTTCTGAAGTGCAGAAGATACAGGCCCAGCAGCCAGTTGACAACAGCACCCGCCGTATTGCCGACGGTCGCCACTATGACCAGCCAGAAAGGATCTCCTCCGTTACGCAACATCGCGAAAAGGATCACCTCGGAATAGAACGGTAAGATCGTCGCAGCCAGGAATGAAGAGGCAAAAAGCAGCAGATAACCGCTCATGTGACACTCTGCAGTAACCAGCGGAAAAGTTTCAGTTGAGACGGGAGATAACAGAGATACTCTGGATGCCACTGCACACCGATAATGCGATGTTTGCCACGACTTTCCACCGCCTGAATAATCTGGTCGAGATCCCAACCGACGACTTTCAAGTCATCGGCCGGGTTCTTGATTGCCTGATGATGGAGACTGTTGACCCGCAAGCGAGTCTTTTTACAGACACTGCTCAGCTGTGATTGAGCCTCAAGGCGAACCTGTTTGGTCGGCATCAGACCAGGACGGTTGTAGGTGTACCTTCGCAAAGAGCGGATATCTTCATGCAAGCTGCCGCCGAGCACCACATTAATCAGTTGGGCTCCGCGACAAATCCCCAATAGCGGCAGTTGATTCTCCAAGGCAAATTTAATCCAGCCGATTTCCAGTTGGTCGCGTTCCGGGTCCGATCTGACCTTGGCGCCGATATCTCCTCCATAGTGCTCCGGGCTGATATCATTGCCTCCGCCGATCACCAATGCTGCCAGTGAGCTTTCTTCAGCGGGATGGTTCACGCTGATCCGGATCGCCTTGGCTCCGATCAGCCAGAATGCGAACCGCGTGCACCACCAGGCGGGCGCCCAGCGGCGGGCCGAACCTGTTACGCCGACATGTGGTTTCGGTACCATTGATCTATTACCTTGGTCCAGTCCTTGCGACTGACGCCGAGCAGCGGTCTGGACATGGTCAGAAATTGATCTGTGAGTCGCTCCAGGGTTTCTGTCTGCGTTGCCAGAAGCTCCACAATCAGCCAGCTCTCCCAGGCGCTGTTCAGTGACCAATCGGGTTTTTCGATGTGGCAATCAGGGAGTCGATAGTGAAAGGCCGGACGCGCTTGAATAAGGTCATCTCCCAGGACGCTCTGGACTCGTTCAGGGTTAATCTCTGCGAGCAAAGGCAGCATGTCCAGAGCACGGTTCCGACTGACGTTGTACTTCAGGTAGTCGTCAATCAAAGTATTGAGCGTTGGTTTTTTCTTGTTGCACAGCTGTTCCAGGTAGGCTTCCGGATAAAGGTCGATGTAGGGGCTGATCTTGCGGGTCAAGTTGATATCGTTGTTGTCGACAAGCCACCATTGCAGCAGGGCGAAAGCCCGTAAATAGGAATGGATATGCGCTGCGTCAATGAGGGGGATTTCCACGTTAATGTGAACACCGAACGCAGCGATGATAGAGTCTTCAGTACCTGTCGCTCCGGCTTCGCGCAGTGCGGATACCATCGGGGTCAAGGCATCGAGCTTGTCCAGTGGAAGTGGTGGGCAAACGATTTCAAGAGGAACCAGCAAGGCTGCGGATTGTCCTAAAAGTTCAATCCATTGGCTGGGTTTGTTTTTTCCTTCCTCTGCAGCCTTGGTCTTGATGTATTTCCAGTCGAGTTCAATACGAAATTCACCCAGACCATCAACATGCAGAACCGATTCTGCTAAAGACGTTATGCGTAAAGTCCCACCCAAAGCCTTATGGAGAGCTTGAGAGGCTTCCGAAATCGTCAAGCCGGTAAATTCCAGTTCAAACCCGACGCTTCTCAGTTGACCATCTCCATTGGTGCGCTCGATAGGTAGTTTAAACATTAATTGCTGAGTCCTTCACAGCATCTGCTTCGTCCTGGTGAGACGGCAGTGCTATTTTTTAGCAATGGTCCAGACAGCGTGCACAATGCCGGGAATGTATCCCAGCAAAGTGAGGATGATGTTAATCCAGAAGTGTTTGCCGATACCTACTTGCAGGAAGACGCCGAGAGGAGGTAACAGGATGGCAATGAGAATCCGTATCAAGTCCATGAATGCTCCTTTCGTGATTGTCAAACAGGGTCATTTCAAATTGCTCTGATTCATCTTCTCTTGTTAAGGCTTCTTTCGCAACTATCAGATGATGAAAGTTCTTTTCTGATTCCCTTTTCAGTCTATATGTTTTAAGCGTTGAGGCAATTTTTTATCGGGATATGGCTCTTAAGTATAAACAGCAACAAAACAACTGCCGCGCCATGCATGAAAATGGAGTCCGGCGCATCCCCTAAATCATTGACCCATAGAGTGATATCCAGATCAAACCAACTATATATTCGATTGGTCAGCCAGCCTAAAACCAGGGAACAGATTGCGATAGAGGACAGGTAGATCATGGTTGCCTGCTTGCCGAAATAGCGTGCAACAACTGTCAAGGTGGCCGCATTGGTTGCCGGACCCGCAAGCAGGAAAACCAGAGCGGCCCCCGGAGAAAGTCCTTTCAAAACCAGTGCTGCGGCGACTGGTGTCGATGCGCTTGCGCAGATATACAGCGGTATTCCCACACCCAACATGACAAAAAGGGAGACAATTTCATTGCTCATATAGCGGATGAAAAAATCATCCGGGACCCAGTATGAAATGGCTCCGGCGATAGCAATCCCGAGCAGTAACCACTTCCCGATATCTTCAAGCAGTTCACCAAAAGCGTAAGACAGCCCGTGTCTGATTCGATGAGCATGAGATGGCTGTGATTGTAACGAGGGACCCTCGCCTGGCTTCGACGGTCAGCCACAGCCGGGCTCTTTTGCCTCTTCAATGATTGTCCGAGGGGCATCTTCCGGCAGGCGATTAATTGCCAGACCGGTCATTATTGCTGTGAAGAATGCCGCAACCGGACGCACGATCGTCATGAGAGGATCGAGAAGAGCCCAGGTGATGGCCACCGAGTCGACTCCCGTTTCAGGCACTGAAACCAGAAACGCCGATGAGGCTCCCTTGCTCGCGCCCTGCTTGCGCAGTTCGATAGCGGCGGGGATAACGCCACAAGAGCAAAGCGGCAAAGGGATACCGAAGAGAGACGCTTTGAGGACCGATGAGGTGCTGTTCTTGCCCAGGTGCCGTGCAACAGCTTTTTCAGGCAGATAAGCCTTTAAGATTCCAGCGGCGAAAAAACCGAAAAGAACGTAGGGAGCGGATTCGACCAGAATGTCCCAACACTCCAGTAAAACCCCGATGATAATGGCCATAGTGTTTTATTTCGCTTCCAAGTAAAGAAGGCCTTCCCGCAGGATGCCCTGAGTTGATGGTTCTTCAAGGTTATAATAAACAATCTTGCCCTCTTTTCTCGCATGAACCAGTCCGGCGGTTCTGAGAAGCCGCAACTGATGCGAAACGGCCGAAGGTGTTGTTTCAAGAAGAGCAGCCAGATCGCAGACGCACATTTCGGAAGCGTTAAGAGCCAGCATGATCCTTAGCCGCGTCGGGTCACCAAGCAATTTGAAGATTGAAGCGATCTGAGTCACACTCTTTAACTGCGGCATCTGCTCTTTAGCTACAGTGATACGGTTTTCATGGATAATGTTGACTTGACAAATGTCCTGGTTCATGGCCCAATCCACATGTGAATAGGTGTTCATGCGTTTAATAATAGGCTATGAGTTCCGACTCCAAATGTCAATAACCGATAGCGGTAGAGAAGCAATGTTATCTGACAACCAGGCGAAAAAACACGTTTCCATTCCTGCTCTGGGCTTCATCCTTGCCAGCTTGTTGCTCGCCTGCACTTTGGGTTTTGTCACCTGGCATAATCTGGATCGCGAGGAAAGGCTGATGGAGACGTTTCTTCTCAAGGAGGGACAGACCCTGATCAGGGCGTTTGAAGCGGGTGCCCGCACCTCAATGATGATGGGGCCTCGGACGGGCAACCTGTCAACCCTGGTAGAAGAAACCGCACGGGAAGAATCGATTGCCTACATCGTCATTTACGATGAATCTGGTCAACCCATTGCGTCGGCCGGTGAACATCCGGGGACAACACAACTGACCACCCTCGCAGATGTCCTGGTTTCCGAAGAACCTCTGACCCGATCATTCAGCAATGATTCGGGGGAGACAGTTTTTGAGGTCGCCAAACACTTTTCACCGATCAACGCCATGCCGATGCGCATGTCGATGATGAGGCGCTGGCAAAAGTGGCAAGGGTCAGCAGAAACGGATTCACAACTGGCCATCTATCTGGGTCTTTATACGACTGATTTTGTATCAGCGCGCAATGAGGACATCAAGCAGAGCCTGATCTTGCTCTGTACACTGCTGCTGGTCGGTTCAGGTGGACTCTACGGGTTGTTCTTGTCGCACAGATCTCAGGTTGCGAGGTCCGCCCTTGAGAACATGGAGATCTACACCGACAACGTTATCCGCAGTATGCCTGCGGGGTTACTGACCATCGATAACGACCGCAGGATTGTCTCTGCCAACCGCAACGCATTGGACTACTTTGGGCTGGCTGAAAAGGACCTGATGGGCAAAACCCTTAAGCAAGTGATTGCAGCGGAAGACTGCCCGCTTGCTCCGCTGTTGAATGCGACACAAGAGTTTACCGATTTGCCGATGGACTGTATCAGACATGACGGGGTGTCGATCCCATTGAAAGTCAGCGCATCCCATTTGCGTGATCGAAACAACGAGTTACGTGGAATGGTGTTGACCCTTAGAGACCAGCGGGAAATTCGTGCAATGGAAGAGGCTGTCGAGCGATCACGCCGCCATG
>DATFMC010000072.1:0-31349 GCA_035267105.1 Geopsychrobacteraceae bacterium | reverse complement strand
CTGGCGAACTTCTGCGCAAACGTCGGACTGTCTCCGTTGAATTTCATGCAGGCATACTCGCGTTGAGCATCAGTATAGGCCTGCATCACCTCAATCGTATTCAGCTCGTTCCCTCCTATCCGCCGGTTGAGAATCTCCTCTTTCCCCGCCCGGGTATCAAATCGCCACTGCTCTCCTTGGCGAATGATGGGAATCGGAAAAGGATAGTTCTTTGCGCCGACCAGAAGTGTCATGCGATCTTCGCTTTCCGGCTCTATGGAGATCTTTTCTGTGGTTGCCCGAAGAAAGCGCGACCTGCCCTTCCGGTCTGCAACCTTGTCGCCCGAAGAGATGAGAGTTTCAGAATCGGAGCCCAGAACCGCCAGCAGTTCGGTATCCCCTTCATGCTGCACGGCAGAGATCAGCGCAGCCACCGCCTGCTGTGGCGAGGCGTAGCTGCTCTGTCCTGAGTGCTCGACGTCCTGGGCAAAGACCGGCGCTGGAAGAAGCGAAACCAGCAGTATCATTGCAGAAAGCATCGGACCAAACTTGCCGCGCGAACAGACTTTCCCTTTCATCGCTTTATCCCTCTCACTCTGATGCGAGACATACCGCCGATTAACGCCGATCCCTTGTTCTGTTGTCGTCGAACAATGCTTTCCGGCTGGACTGTCCGCGCGTGCTGGACTGGCGTTCCCGTCTGCCTTCCTCAACCCGGTTGAAGACATTGTCACGACTCCGTTGCCGCTGAACGCGATCCATCCGCTCCCGCTCCCTGGCTATTTGATGCGATTGCTGACGAAGTTGCTGTTCGCGTTCGATGCGTGTCCGATCCTGTCGTTCCCGCTCAAGCCTCTGCTGTTGTTGCTGCTCGAGACTAGAGCGTTGTCTTTCCTGCTGAAGGCGTTCAGCCCTTTCTCGTTCTTGTGCCCGCCTTTGCAACAGTTCATTTTGCTGGCGCAGCTGCAGACTACGTTCAGTCGTCAGCTGCTGATCCCGGCGGATGCCCCGGTCATTCTGAATCTGTCCGGTACCGCGGAGACGGTCACTTCGGTCGACAAATCCCCGCGTATCACGGTCAAAATCCCTGATTCGGGCAGGAGCCTGGCCGAATCTTCGGGCGGTCACCTTGTCGCGGTAAGCCACCCCCCGCCGATGATGAGGCACATGATGCCAGCGGCCCGGGTCTGTTCTCCAGTGGCTCTGTCGGACATATCTCGGCCGCCGGTTGACGTCGATGTAGATATGATGGCGATGCCAATCGAAGTGGCTCCAGCTGCCAAAGGAAAAACCAAAATAGATGCCGGGCCAATAGGAGAGGCCGACGCCGACCCTGCCCCCCGAGGGATACCAGTAATAGGGCGGATAGGCCGGGTACCACCATGGTCCGTAGATATAGAACGGGTCATAGTACGGCACATAGATGACATCCGGATTGACCGGCCGGATGATGATCGTCTGTTTTTCAACGACCACCTTCTGTTCGGAGCTGCTGGCAAGGTTGCCTTGCTCGCGCGCCCTGGCACGCAGCTCCTGAACCATATCCATCACCTCCTGCTCCTGGGCGAGAAAGGCGTTGCCGAGGTTGGTGGTTTCGGCAATGCGATCACTCATCGGAGACAGGATCGTCGGGAAGTGACAGATCGCCTTGACGCTGGGATCCCAGTCCTGATCCAGCAACGCCGCATCCAGTGCTGCGCCCTTGAGGTCCTGATTCCGCCTGACCCAGCGGTCGGCTTCGATGATTTCAATCGGATAGGTCGATGCCATCAACACCTGGGAGAGCAGGACGTCCGGATAGAGCGCGACAGGAGCCAACATCTGTGCCAGCTGCTCGTCGCTTAATTTTGCGGACGAATCCAACTCTTCGCTGTCCTGGGCCTGACACGGCGAAACGGCAAGGCCGGCAACAAGCATAGGGATAAGCAGAAATCCGTAAACCAGACGGAAGATGGTCGCTACCTTCATGACTTCCTCCTCAAGGTCCGGGGTGTCGCAAGCTGATCGGGGTTCTGTTTCCCACAGAGAATCAGCCACTTATATAATGATAATGCTGCCGGAGCCTGTTTTCAAGTCATCAGGCCAAAGTAGTATTCTGTAAGCGGCTAGCAGAGATGAGAAGCGGAAAGGCGCGCCTGGCGCAAAACAGAGGAGATGCCCATTGAATCGAGCTTAGGTGTTGGATTTAAAGACCGGCGGCAGGCTACAATTTGGTTGTGGGGGAAAACTCCATCACTATGAGATAGGGCGTTTTCTTTTACTGCAATGAACCTGCGCACCCTCTCTCTTCCCAACTGGTACCGAAACTGGTATACCGGCAGAGAGGCCGACAATGGTCAACCTGCATTATTGCAATGGTACCATTCAATGCAAAAAGGGCAGACGCCTCAATTGGCTGTCTGCCCTTTTTCATTTCTCAATAATGAGATTATCGATCAGCCAATGGCCTTCATTCCTTCCATGACCTCTCGGAGTTCCTCGCCGACCGCCTCGACCAGGGTGTTACGAATTTCAGCGTTTACTGCAACCAGCAGCTGGTTGTCGACACCGTTATCCTTAAGCTCAAGCCCCTTACCGATAACGTCAACATCAACCTTATCCATAAAGTCTTTCAGCAGGGGAACACAGGAATGGGCGAACAGATAACATCCGTACTCAGCGGTATCGGAAATAACCTTGTTCATTTCATAGAGTTTCTTCTTGGCGATAACGTTGGCAATCAGTGGCGTCTCATGCAGTGACTCGTAATAGGCTGATTCCTCCTTGATTCCCGACGCGACCATGATATCGAAAGCCAGCTCAACACCGGCCTTGACCATCGCGACCATCAGGATCCCATTGTCGAAGTACTCCTGTTCGGGGATCTCTGCAGCCTGTGCTTCCGCCTTTTCGAAAGGCTCGTTGTTGGTCTCTTCGCGCCAGCGGAGTAGATCCGCATCGTTATTGGCCCAGTCCTTCATCATGGTGGCGGAAAAATGACCGGAAAGAACGTCGTCCATATGCTTCTGGAACAGCGGAGTCATAATCTCTTTCAACTCATCTGCCAGCTCGAAAGCGATCAGTTTAGCCGGGTTTGAGAGACGGTCCATCATATTGGCGATACCACCATGCTTGAGAGCTTCGGTAACGGTCTCCCAACCATACTGAACCAGCTTGGCGGCATAACCTGATTCGATACCGGATGCAACCATCTTGTTATAAAAGAGGATAGAGCCGGTCTGCAACACTCCGCAGAGGATGGTCTGCTCACCCATCAGGTCTGACTTGACCTCAGCAGTAAAGGAAGAGAACAGGACACCGGCACGATCACCACCGGTTCCACAGCAGTAAGCCTTGGCAATATCAAGCCCGTCACCGTTTGGGTCATTCTCAGCGTGGACGGCGATCAGAGTCGGGACACCGAAGCCACGCAGATACTCGGCACGAACCTCTGAACCGGGAGATTTTGGAGCAACCATAATCACGGTCAGGTCTTCACGGATCTGCATCCCTTCCTCAACGATATTGAACCCGTGAGAATATGACATGCAGGCCCCTTGTTTCATCAGAGGCATGATGTGATTGACCACCGGAGTATGATACTTGTCAGGGGTCAGGTTCAGAACCAGATCACCCTTGGGAACCATCTCCTCAATGGACCCGAACTCGAAGTTGTTCTGCGTGGCGTTCTCCCAAGAGATGTGCTTCTCGTCGATCTCTACCTGACGCAGAGCATAGGAGACGTCCAGACCGCTATCACGCAGGTTTAATCCCTGATTAAGACCCTGGGCGCCGCAACCAACAACAACAATTTTCTTCCCTTTCAGGTAGTCAACACCATTGAACTCGTTGCTGTCCATAAAACGGCAATTTCCGAGCTCTTGCAATTTCCGGCTGAACGTCAATGAATTGAAATAATTCTGACCCATGATTTTTCTCCTTGTATTGAAATAATGCCCATCAGGCGTGTCTGGATTTCGCACCATAGCGGAAAAATATTATTGCGTAAATTGATTTGTTCAGCATACAGTATTGCGATTTTAGCAATAAAAAACACCAGACAGCAAACCAACCTCAAACTAACCGATAGTCGGAGCCTGCCCTTGGATATCCGTGAACTAAAAATCTTTCTCACCGTCGCAGAACAACTCCACTTTGGTCGGGCCAGCCAGATATGCAACCTCAGCCCATCGGCCCTGACACGGACCATTCAGCGACTGGAGGAACAGGTCGAACAGCCCCTTTTCCTGCGTGACAATCGCACGGTCCGACTCTCTCCTGCAGGAGAGCAGTTTCTTGACTATGCCCGTCAAACAATCCAGCAGTGGCAGACTTTCAGCTCAAAACTAAAAAATGAACAGGCAATAGCGGGGACCCTGTCCATCTATGCATCGATCACGGCCGTCTACAGTCTGCTGCCTGACCTCCTTGAAGCCTATCGTGGTGCTTACCCCGAGGTACAACTGGAACTGAGAACCGGTGCTGCAGAACAAGCCGTCGAACGACTGCAACGTGGGGACATTGACCTGGCGGTAGCCGCGCTACCCGACCGACATCGTTCGCAAATTGAATTTCTACCGATCACCATCACGCCACTGGTCTTTATCGCGCCTAAAAACGGCACAACAGAAATCCCACTGATCAGTGGTCAGCTTGACCTCGCACTCGCGCCGCTGGTTCTGCCTCAAACCGGAATGTCCCGCAGACGGTTAAATCAGTGGCTGAAGGAGCAGCGTATCACTCCAAATATCACCTCTGAGGTCACCGGTAACGAGGCAATCATTCCCATGGTTCGTCTGGGCTGCGGAATCGGAGTCGTACCTCAACTGGTTCTTGATCGCAGTCCATTTCGAGACGATATTGCGATTATCGAACAAGCCCCGCAGTTAGGCGCATACGAGGTCGGTCTCTGTTCCAGCAAAAAAAACCTGAAAAGGCCCGAAGTATACGCCTTCTGGCAGCTGGCACAAGAAGGATCAGGATCGTAACCAGGAGTATAAAGTCCTCATCTTCCGGTTAAATTCGCAGCTCCAAAAGAGCTCCAGTTGCGACATCAGGGCTTGCGTCGTTCACCCCGAAGGAGACATACGGGGCGAGGCGAATAGCATCTCCGAATAACAGGTTAGCGCCAAAAACCAGGTCGAGAGTATTCGAGACACCTATCTCTTGAGCCTGCTCTCCGACCAGCTCCAGATTCAACCCGATAGTCTCTGCGACCGGCACGGCGAGACCGACGCCATAGTTAAAATAATTGTTGACATCGAAATCCCCTCCTTGTGCCTTATAGCCTAACTCACCATACAGTAATCCCGCATCGATCGGTTTCTGCACCGCAAGGTTGGCAAAGATATCGATGCCATCGTTAGGATAAGGGGCAATATCGTTGTCCCCGGCTGCAACCAGTCCAACTCGTAAGGTGCTGGACTGGTTGAGTTTCAGTTTCCCAAAGAGAGAGATCCCCTCCAGACCCGATTTATTGGGCGCACCTGACTGATTTGCATCATTTGAGGAAAGAGCCAGATTCGCGCCAATCTCGATTCCTGAATTCAAACCGAAGCGTACGCCTAGTGGCGCCAGACGCATATTGTCATATTCTACCCCGGCAAACTCCCGGTCAGTTTCCAGAGCCAATCCCGCATCGATAGCAACCTTTCCCTTGTCGAGAGTCTCTGCTCTCTCAATGACAACGGGTTGCATGGCAGTCATGGTTGATTGCTGCGCAACAGCCGCTGATGGGCTGTAGCAAAGGGTTGTTACCAACAAAAGCGCCACTACTTCCAGCCGTTTAACCATATTAAGCATCCTTTCTGAGTTATGGATTCAGACAGACAAGTCTACACTGCCCAACTGGGCAAGGTTAGAGAAGAATACCTCAAAATACTGGAATTACCAGTCTACGCACATACTCCGCAACGCTTGCAGCCTGGCATACAACGCGGAGAAAGTTCACCCTGAAGTCCGCGTTGGTATTCACCCCATAGATGATCACGCCGCACCCCCTGCTCAAGTACATCCCAAGGAAACAGTTCGTCTTTTCCTCGCTCACGATCTATATAAAAATCCGGGTCCAGACCGACCTCGCGACAGGCTTGCTTGAGTTTGATGCCACTTGCAAGAAGCGGTAGCACAGTAGCCACCCTGCGATCACCGCGTGACAGAAATGCTTGCAGCCGGGCAGCGCGAATCGATTCAGAGTGCAGATCGGTATTAGGCATCCGGGCTATCCCTTTACGCAAGAACTGAATTTTTTTCTTCAGACTCTTCTCCCCATCCATCGCCGCCCATTGTAACGGGGTAAACGGCTTTGGGATGAATGGATTAACGCTGAGAGTAACGGTTCCCAATGAACCCCTTTTGCGTCCGGCTTCCCGCCAGATCATGCGGATTTTTTCCGTTAACGCCAAAAGCTCTTCCAGGTCATTCTGGTTTTCTGTTGGCAGCCCGATCAGAAAATAGAGTTTCAGGTTCTGGATATCACCATCCGCCAGTAAATGCACCGCATGCAGAATCTGCTTCTCATCCAGTCCTTTATTAATCAGATCACGCATCCGCTGGCTTCCAGCTTCAGGAGCAAGAGAGACCGTCCGATGGCCGGAACTCCGCAGCGACTCTACCTCAGCCTGGCTCAAGGCATCAAGTCGTAAGCTTGACACAGAAACCTTCCCCCCCCGCTTGAGGATCCCCTGTTGCAAAGTATCAATCTGCGGATGATCAGCAACGGCCGCGCCAACCAGGCCAATCCTCTCCCGTTGACAGAGCCCCTCATCAACCTGTTCCAGCAGGTTTTCAAGACTCCGATCCCGCGCTGGCAGGTACAGATATCCAGCGGCACAGAATCGACAGCCCCGGGAACAACCCCGTGACACCTCGGCCAGCGACATGTCACCGAATTCAGTCTCAGGAGTATGGATAAAGGTGCGGCTGGGGGAGCTGTCCAGATCGGCCAGATACTGTCTTTCGACCCGCCCTGGTGCCGGCCCAAGCGAAGAGATCCCGGACAGCGTTCCATCGTCGCTATAATCGACCTGATACCCCGAGGGGACATAAATTCCCGGCAGAACTGAAAGGCGACTCAACAACAGGTCCTTACTGCCATTACCGGCCTGCAGGACTTTCAACAATGCCGGAAGAATCGGCTCGGCCTCGCCAACGGCCACAAGATCAACGAGTTCCGCAAGCGGCTCGGGATTAAGAAAGGCGCAGACCCCGCCAAACAAGACCAGAGGCTGCCGATCAGTCCGATCTGCAGCAAAGAGAGGAATCTTTCCCAGTCTGAAAATTATCGGAAGGTGCAGGTAATCGTTTTCAAACGAAACAGAGAGGGCGATCAGGTCAAAGTCGAGCAGGGGGCGCTGATTTTCGAGTGATAAGAGCTGAGATCCGGTCGCTTCGTACTCTTTGAGATCGTCAGGATCAGGCAGGAAAAACCGCTCACACAAGCAGTCATCGCGACTGTTGAGGAGATGATATACGGTCTGAAAGCCGAGATTGCTCATCCCCTGGTGATAGGTATTGGGATAGATGAGTGCAATGCGATAGCGTTCCTGCCACGGGTGGAAGACAGTTCCGGCTTCAGAAGAAAGTCGCTTGCGGGCATTATCAATCAGTTTTCGAGACATAGTCCAGATTCAATGTTTGGGTTTAAACCAGTAGAGTATAACGCCAGTGCGACAAGTGCGAGTCAAATCATTGTCACGAATGAGAAACCCCTGAAAACCGAAACCATTCGGATGTCAGTGATAAGAGACTCAGTCCCTGCTGGCAGGAAGAGAAACTGCCGAGCTGTTCGAGGTTGAGCAAAAAACGGGAACAGCCCCATCATCCTGTCGAGTCACAGCGACCGCTTTAGTTTCGTCGCATCAAAAACAGCCGTTTCCATTGATTTGTTGGCCAACAGCTTGCCACAGAGAACAAAATCGACTGCCAACGCCCGTCCGATATGGGGCAAAGCGGGTAAAAAAAAGGGCCGCAAACGCGGCCCTGGGTGACGAGGGAGTCGTCAAGGGAGTCACTTCAACATACAGAAATGCTGTACATCTGCCGGGCGGAGTACCGGCGACACATCACATATGAACTCGTCTGAAAAAGGAACAAACAGACCTTTCTCATCGTTTCACAGGAAGCTCTAACTAACAGCAATACAACATCAATGGTATTGAGGCACAACAACCAGAAAGGTCCTGGCGCAGAAAGTCTTCTCACCCACGATGATGTCTAAACTATGTTTCTAACCCTGGGCTGTTAATCAACCCGCTTGCGCAGGAAGGTCGGGATATCGAACTGCTCGTCATCACCGAACATGTCGCGCGTAGCTAGGTTCTCGCGCTGCTGCTTCCGGATATAGGTCGGGACATCGCGATCAACCCTGGTATTTGTTCGTAACATACTGCGCGCATGTGCTGTCAGCTCTTCAGTCACCTTTTTCTGTGTTTGATCACCATCGTCTCCAAAGCCGGTGGCAATTGCCGTGATCTTGATCGCATCTCCCAGATCTTCATCAATGACCAGACCGACAATGATGTTGGCGTCTTCGTGTACTTTTTCGTGGATAATGGTCGAGGCCTCTTCGAACTCTTCCATTGTCATATTTGAAGAACCTGAGATATTGACCAATACACCCATCGCCCCGGAGATATCGATCTCTTCCAGGAGAGGACTGCTGATCGCGCCGTGAGCTGCCTCAGCTGCCCGGCGCTCACCTTCTGCGATACCAATCCCCATCATTGCCATGCCCCGGTTACTCATAACCGTGCGCACATCGGCAAAGTCGACATTTATCAAACCTTCTGTCGTAATCAGATCAGAAATCCCCTGAACGGCTTGACGTAGTACATCATCGGCTGGTTTGAAAGCGTCCAGAATGCTCATGTTCTTGCCCGCGAGCCCGAGCAGGCGATCATTGGGGATCACCACCAGCGAATCAACAACCTCACGCAATTCTGCGACACCTTCATCGGCGCGCTTCATTCGCTGCTTGCCTTCCCGGGAGAAAGGCTTGGTAACGATACCAACGGTCAGTGCTCCTGCCTCCTTGGCTGCTCTGGCTATGACCGGAGCTGCACCGGTCCCGGTACCACCGCCCAGACCTGCCGCAACGAAAACCATGTCCGATCCCTGAAATAACTCAACCAGACGTTTCCGATCTTCCTCTGCCGCGTTTCGTCCAATTTCCGGATTTGCGCCAGCACCCAACCCTTTGGTCAGCTCACCGCCCAACTGGATCTTCATCGGCGCTGCACTCTTACGCAGGGCCTGAGCATCGGTGTTGGCGGTAATGAATTCCACCCCCTCGACCCGGCATCGAATCATGGTATTAACGGCATTTCCTCCTCCACCGCCCACACCGATAACTTTGATTTTTGCTCCCTGGTCCAATGATTCCTCAAACTGAAACAAGACTCCCTCATTACTAGGCATAGCGCCCTCCCATAGTTTTGGCCGGCGGTTCTCTCCGCAGATCCCCGTCGACAGGTTGCGACCCGCATCGGATCGTTAAGTTAAAAAATCAAATATTCTTGTAATCTAAAAGAATTCTCCAAACCACTCTTTCATCCGTTTGGAAATACGCTCGAACATATTTTCCTGACCAATTTTAAAATGCTGGGTCTTTAAATTGTGACTACCATACTTGACCAGACCGACACCTGTAGCGTAGATCGGGGAAGCAACAACATCCTTCAGCCCGCCGATGTCGAGTGGCAGCCCACGACGAACCGGCAGGTTAAAGATCTGTTCAGCCAGTTCAGGCATACCCGGCAGAATCGCCGAACCACCGGTAATAACGACTCCAGATGCAATCAGATCCTCATAGCCGCTCTTGACAATCTCACGGTTAACCAGCGAGAAGATCTCTTCGACCCGTGGCTCGAGGATTTCAGCCAACAGTTGCCGTGACAGAATCCTTGGTTCCCGGCCGCCGACGGAAGGAACTTCAATATTTTCATCCTTGCCGACCATTGAAGTCAGACAACACCCGTAGGCTTGCTTGATCTTTTCGGCTTCCGCCATCGGTGTCCGTAAGCCAACAGCAATGTCGTTGGTCAGGTGATCACCGCCGATGGAAAGAACAGAAGTGTGCTTAATCGCACCTTCTGAAAAAATAGCTATATCTGCGGTCCCACCACCAATATCAACCAAAGCGACGCCGAGCTCTTTTTCATCGGCGGAAAGGACCGCTTCGCTCGATGCCAACTGCTCAAGTACGATATCAGCGACATCGACTCCGGCGCGATTACAGCTTTTGACAATGTTCTGCGCACTGGCCACGGCACCAGTGACAATATGCACCTTGGCCTCCAGTCGAACGCCGCTCATTCCCAGAGGCTCACGAATGCCATCCTGATCATCAATGATGAATTCCTGCGGCAGAATGTGCAGCACTTCACGATCCATCGGGATGGCAATAGCCTTGGCCGCATCAATGACCCGCTTCAGATCCTCGCTGGAAACCTCGCGATTCTTGATCGCGATCACCCCTTGCGAATTTAATCCTTTGATGTGCCCTCCGGCAATGCCGGCAAACACCGATTTGATTTCGCAGCCGGCCATCAGCTCTGCTTCACGGACCGCCCGTTGAATTGCGTCCACGGTGCTCTCAATATTAATCACCACCCCTTTTCGCAATCCTTTGGACGGGCTTGAACCAAAACCTACGATTTCCAGCTCTTCCTCGGTCTTGTTGCCGACAATGCAGCAAATTTTGGTGGTGCCGATATCGAGCCCGACAATTAAATTTTCCCGTTTGTTACTCATGATACCCCCTTGGCATCAGCCTCTGGCTTGAGCGGCAGCCCGCTCTATTCTGACAATGATCCGCTCATCGACATTAAGATCGATATAATCGAGAACCGGCAAGCGCTTTTCCAATTTGACGTAAAGCCTCTCCAGCCGGTCAATTTTCTCTATAAAGTCACAGCGTCCGAGCCTGATTTTTACTGCATTTTTGTAGGTATAGAGGCATATTCCACCTCCAGCTTCACGGTGTACTTCTGAAACCTGATCAAGTCCGAAAATCTCGCGTTGCTCAAGGTTCTCTATTAGGGAGATAATCGCCTTGAGCTGTCGCCCGCTCTTGCTGTCGCCCTGCTGCAGTTCTTCACGGTTGAACCCGGTCACAACCGGATAGTCCAGGGAATCCCCACTTCCGAGCACCTTGAAAACCTCTCCTCGTTCGTCGAGGTAATAGAGATAATCAAGATTGATAATGGCTTGCGGGTGTCGCTCTTCAATGCGGATAACCACCTGTTTCGGAAAAATCCGCGATACCTGTGCTTCACGAACCCAGGGGTTTTCAGCAATTTTGCGACCTATCAGATGTAAATCGAGATCAAAGGTCATATCTCCTGTATTGATATCGGACAACCCAACGATCTCTTCCCTATTGATCTGGGAATTTCCTTCGACCTGAATCGCTTCAATCCGAAACAGATCGGACGCGAGCAGTACCTGAATCAGCAAGCCACAGCCAACCACCAGTAATACAGCACTGAAACCGAAGACACCGACCCGCAGCGTGCGATGCAGCAGCTTACGTAAATTCAGCGGCTGCTTCTGCCTCTTGCGACGATTATTGCGGAGCTTCTTTTGCCCCTTTTTCTGCTGCTTCATGTCATGCATAATTCGTCACTTGTCCAGATCGGCATCGAGTAGAATCTGCTCAACAAGCTGGTCAAAACTGATACCAGCCTCTCTCGCGGCCTTCGGCAGCAAGCTTGTTTCGGTCATCCCCGGAATGGTGTTCACTTCCAGACAATAAAACTCCTGCTTACGCAGCATAAAATCGACCCGGGCGGCACCTCGACAGCCCAGCTTTTTGCAAATTTCCTCAGACACACGCTGAATCCGCGCGTACAACGCCTCGTCAAGAGGAGCGGGAAGCAGATATTCTGTCTGCCCCTTGGTGTACTTGGCATGAAAATCATAGAATCCGCTTTTGGGGACAATCTGGATAATCGGCAACGCCTCTCCATTCAACACCGATACAGTCAACTCAGCACCTTCGATGAATTCTTCAATCAACACGGTACGGTCCAAAGTTGCTGCGGTATCGATTCCATGCCGCAGGGCTTCCTGACTTCTGGCAATGGTGATGCCGATCGTCGATCCTTCACGGGAAGGTTTGACAACCAGGGGCAGATGGCGGCATCGCTGTAACAGTTCTTCGACATTATCGCTTTCATTGAACACCTCAAACCCAGGGGTCGGCAGTTCATGGTAAAGAAGCATTTCTTTGGTCACAACTTTGTCGATGATAAGACTGGAGGCCAGAACCCCGCTGCCGGTATAAGGAATCTGCAACATTTCAAGTAGGCCCTGAACACGGCCATCTTCGCCGAATCGTCCGTGCAGACAGACGAAGGCGATCTCGATTTTCTCGTCGGACAGCTGCTGTGGAAGATTCGCCCCGACATCGATGGCAACAGCCTGAAAACCTTGCCGCTGCAGAGACGCTAATGCGGCCTGCCCAGTTTTAATAGAGATTTCTCGTTCCGCTGATTGCCCACCGAGGAGGACCCCGATCCGCTTTTTTATCATCTCTTGACGGGCAATCACGACATCACCTCACGGCCTACAATATGAACCTCAAGCTCCAGATCAATTCCGCTCTGCTCCTTGACCCTTTGCCGGGTCAAGGCGACCAGCTCCAGAACATCCTGCGCCGTTGCCTGATCAAGGTTGACAATATGGTTACAGTGCACCGGAGAGATTACCGCGTCACCACGTCGCTCCCCTCGCAAGCCAGCAGCATCAATCAGCTCCCACGCTTTAGCGCCAGGAGGATTCTTGAAGACTGATCCGGCATGTGATCCCACAACCGCCTGAACATGACGGCGCCAACTCAGTTTTTCAGTACAAGCTTTCTGCAACGAATTGATGTCAGACGGTTGCAGGCGAAGGGTTGTGGACGTGATAATACCCTTTTCACTCAAATTGGAAGCCCGGTAGCAGAACCCGGCCTCTTTCCTGGTCAGAATTCTCTCGCCCTGTGGGCCGACCAGAGTCACTGTCTCTACCCGTGAACCAATCTCTGAGTCACCGGCACCGGCGTTCATCAACACGGCCCCGCCGACGCTGCCGGGAATCCCGGCCAGCCCTTCAAGCCCCTGCAACCCTTGAGACACCGTCTGACGGATCAACCGTGGCAGCGACGTGCCCGCCTCGACCCGAACCAGTCCCTCAACATCTATGTCAATCGCATCAAAGCGAGCCAGAGAAATCACTGCGCCAGCGATTCCTCCATCCTTGACCAGCAGGTTCGTACCATTGCCAATCACCACCCAGGGGGCATTGTATCGATTCAGAACCTGCAGCAAGACGATTAAATCACTACTGTCTTCAGGAAGCAGAAACAGCTCCGCCGGTCCACCAATCCGCCAACTGGTATGGCTGATCATCAGTTCATCAGGAAGGATTTCACCGCGAAATTCTTCATGGATTGCGGACAGCAGACGTTCCATCCTAGCTTCTCTCCCTGAGACGTTCGGCAAGCAGATCGCAGACCTGATTGATATTTCCTGCTCCAAGGGTCACGACCAGATCATCCGTCTCCACCACCGTGCTCAAATGACGTGCGGCCTCTTCCAGAGTATCGCAGTAAACGACGTCCCGATGACCATGGTCTCTGATTCCGTCAACCAGTTGCTCTGAACTGACTCCATCGATTGGTTCTTCACCTGCGGCATAAACATCGGTCACCACCAGCAGATCAGCTTGATAAAAGGCGGTCAGGAAGTCATCGTAGAGAGCCTTGGTTCTGCTGTAGCGATGAGGCTGAAACACCGCAACAACCCTTTTTTTCCAACCTGACTTCGCTGCAGCGAGGGTTGCTTTGACTTCTGCGGGATGATGACCGTAGTCGTCAACCAGCATGATGCCATCGATCTCAGCACGGACCTGAAAACGTCTCTGCAGTCCACCAAACTCACGAAAACCACTAACAATAGTCCGAAACGGAACACCAAGCTCCATGGCGACCGCAACCACGGCCAAGGCGTTCAGAACGTTATGCTGGCCGGGCATTTTAAAAGAAATCCGCCCAAGCTCCTGACCTTGAAAATGCGCCAGGAAGCTGGTCTGCCCTTCTCGATGAATAATCTCCGTGGCATGAAAATCTGCCTGACTACTCAGCCCATAGGTCAAGTAGCGTTTTTTAACCCGTGGGATGATCTCCTGAACCTGAGGATCATCAAGACAAAGGACTGCGCGCCCATAAAATGGAACTTTGTTGATGAAATTTATAAAAATCTCTTTAATCTCTTCGATTCCACTATAAAAATCGAGGTGATCCGCATCGATATTGGTCACGACAGCAATGGTCGGGGTCAGATGCATAAAAGAACCATCCGATTCATCGGCCTCGGCCACCAGAAACTTGCCGCTACCAAGCTTGGCGTTTGAGCCGAATGCGTCAAGCTTACCGCCGATGACCGATGTCGGATCGATCCCGGCATGGGTCAAAACCACCGCCATCATGCTGGTGGTGGTAGTTTTTCCATGTGTTCCAGCGATGGCGATTCCGAACTTCATCCGCATCAATTCAGCCAACATTTCCGCTCGTGGGATGACAGCGATATGCTGGTGATGTGCGGCAACCACTTCCGGATTGTCCCCCTGTACCGCTGTTGAGGTCACGACCACATCCGCACCAACGATATTGTCTTCATGATGACCGATATATATTTCACCTCCCAGTTCATCAAGGCGGCGCGTGGTATCGCTCTCTTTTAAATCGGACCCCGACACTGAGTACCCCAGGTTAAGCAGCAGCTCGGCAATTCCGCTCATGCCGATGCCACCGATACCGACAAAATGTATTTTTTTTATGTGTCCGTACATGGACTAAGTGTCCTTCCCTTTAGCAATCAGACGTTCGCACTCTTGCAGAATCCGTAGTGTCGCCCCCGGCTGTCCCATTTGTCTGGCATTATGCGCCATTTGTTCCAGGAACTTTCGGTCACCGAGCAGATCCGACACTTTCAGTGCCAGCCCTTCTGGTGTCAGCTCAGTCTGTGGTAACATGCAGGCTGCTCCCGCCTCAGCCAAGGAACGTGCATTTTCAGTCTGATGATCACCAGCAGCATATGGATATGGGATCAGGATTGCCGGGCGACCACAAACTGTCAGTTCTGCAATGGTTGTCGCCCCGGCTCTGCAAATCACCAGCTCTGCATCGGCATATGCACTCGCCATATCATCAATAAATGGCACCACGTAGTTTGGGTTAACGCCTGCATCCGCGTACCCTTGACGAACTTCGTTCAGATCTTCTTCACCCGTCTGATGCAGAATTCGCAAGGTCGGGTTCTGCTCGACCAGCTTCGGTAACATCTTGACCACGCATCGATTGATAGCCTGTGCGCCTCGACTACCGCCAAAAATCAGCAGTGTTCCGTTTTCAGGGAGCAGCTCCGGTAAAAGTTCCAACCCTTGTCGCAAGGGATTCCCGGTCACAAGGGTCTGAGCGCCAGCAAAAGCGTTATCACTTTCTGCAAAAGAGAGACAGACGCTCTCTGCCCAGCGTGACAGAAACTTGTTCCCCAGGCCGGGCACTGCATTCTGCTCATGGATCAGGTATGGGATCCTGAGCATCTTTGCCGCCAGCAGAACCGGCACTGAGGCATAGCCACCAACCCCAACAACCAGATCGGGCTGAAAGTAGCGCAAAATTCTACGACTCTGCCTGACACTTCGCAGCAGCTTCGGCATAATCATAATTTTCCCGAACACTCCCCGTCCGACAAAGCCGGTCATATCAATGGTCGCCAACGGCAAACCGAGCTTCGGCAGCAGACGTGACTCCAGCCCCTGTGCGGTACCAACGAAGTGCACACGCGACGAGCTGTCCTGCTTCAGCAAGCCTTGTGCTAATGCGACGGCCGGGAACAAATGCCCCCCGGTTCCTCCTCCTGCGAGCAGAAGCTTCATGTTCTGACCTCCGCATTGGAAGAGATATTCAACAAAATACCGATGGCCAGCAAACTGGCAACCAGGCTCGTGCCACCGTAGGAGATAAACGGCAGTGCCAACCCCTTGGTCGGCAGCAAACTCATGCAGACCGCTATATTGACGAAGGCCTCCAGTCCGAGCAGCAGCGAAAGGCCAAAAGCCAGGTGCTTCCCGAAGGGATCATTGGTATTGAGAGCAATACAGATTCCGCGATGAACCAGGATCAAAAACATAGCAGAGATCACCAGTACGCCGACCATCCCGAGTTCCTCACCAATCACTGAAAAGATAAAGTCAGTATGGGCCTCAGGGAGATAAAACAATTTCTGCTGCCCTACCCCTAATCCTTGCCCAAAGGCTCCACCGCTGCCAAAAGCGACCAGACTCTGAATAATCTGAAAGCCAGTGTCGAAAGGGTCGTCCCATGGGTCAAGAAATGCCATGATCCGTCTGCGACGATATTCAACATTCATCACCATAAAGTAGAGGCAGGGCAGAGCCGCAAGGATCACAGGCAGAGCAAAACTCCAACGGATTCCAGCAACCAGCAACATCGAAAGAGCCACCCCGGACACGATCATGGCACTTCCCAGGTCGGGCTGCTTCAGCAACAGCCCGAGCAGGACACCAACCACCAGCGCATAGGGCAGGAATCCAAATTTAAAAGAACGAATTTTCTCTTGCTTCCGTGTCAAAGAATGGGCCAGATAGAGAACCAGTCCCAGTTTTACCAGTTCCACCGGTTGCAAGGTCAGTCCCGGTAAACGCAACCACCGGGCGGCGCCACCAGCCTCAACTCCGAACCCTGGGATAAACAGCAAGATCAACAGCCCCATGCTTCCAACCAGCAGGGGAATTGCCAGCCGTTTCCAGTGTCGGTAGTCAAAGTACATCGCCGCCGTCATAAGCAGCAGTCCGCCCAACGCATATGCGCCTTGGCGTTTCAGGAAATAGAGGCCATCGCTATAACGGTCAGCTGCCATGATTGATGATGATGAATAAACCATTACCACGCCCAGGCAGGTCAGGGTCACTGCCAGCAAGAGCAGCGTCGTATCGACATCACGCTGCTTCATACGGCATCTCCCTGCTTGAGAGCCAGCACCAGACGGCAGAACTCATCACCCCGTCGACCAAAGTTTTCAAACATATCGAAACTGGAACAGGCCGGTGACAACAGAACCGAGCCATTCGCTTCTGTCACCTGTCGAGCAATCTGAACCGCTTCTTTCAGATCGGCAACCTGATGGATATGGCAGGCTCCACTGAGTGCTTTCTCTATCTTCGGGGCGGCTTCGCCGAGAAGAACCAGGTGCACTACCCGGTCTTCAAGCAACGGCCGCAATAAAGAATAATCCCCGCCCTTATCCTTTCCACCCGCTATCAACGTTACCGGGGCATCCAGTCCTGCGACACTCTTGAGAACACTCCCGACGTTGGTCCCTTTTGAATCGTTGTACCAACTGACACCATCCAGTTTACAAACCAGATTCATCCGGTGTTCCAGCCCACGAAATGAACAGACAGCGCTCCATGCCAGCTCAGACGGGCAACCTTCAAGTAAGGCTGGAATCATTGCCGCCATCGCATTCTCTATGTTGTGCTCTCCTTTAAGTTGCAAGTCGCTCAAAGAGAAACGAGTCTCTTCTTCGTTCCATCGCCAGACAAGCTCATTGCCGATTCTGCTCATTCCCTCATTAAGATAAGCAGACCCGGAAAAAAGCACCTTCCGGCATAAAACGTCAGCAACCAGAGATATCACCTGCTGATCATCGGCATTGAGTACAGCTATCTGGTCCGGTCCCATATTTTTGAACATCTGCTTCTTCGCGGCAAAGTAGCTATCTAGATCGGGATAGCGATCCAGGTGATCTTCACTCAGGTTCAGCAACAGCCCATAATGGGGACAGAACCGCTCAATCGTTTCCAGTTGAAAAGAGGACAATTCAACAGCCAGATAGTCCCAGTCCTCTTGCGTACAGGCCGCGACCAGCGGTGTCCCGAGGTTACCGCCGACGAAAATCCGTTTGCCCCACTGCTTGAAAATTTCACCGATCAGGCTGGTCGTTGTTGACTTGCCGTTGGTCCCGGTCACTGCCAGAATCGGGGCCCGACATTCGCGGGCTGCGATTTCAACCTCCCCAAGTAACGGGATGCCCTTGCTCAACGCATGTTTCAGTGGTTTTGTATCGAGCGGAACGCCAGGGCTGACAGCGATCAGGTCAGCCTCTTCAAAGCACTTCAATGAATGCCCGCCCAGGTCCAGATCAACCAACAAATCGTCAAGAAGATCCAGCCCAATGATCTCTTCCGGCCTGCGCCGATCAGACAGAGTCACCGTTGCGCCCCTGTCAACCAGAAAACGAACCAGAGCCAATCCGGTTTGACCGGCTCCAATGACCGTTACGCGCATGTCGGAAAACGTCTGTTTCATCGCAATTTCAGTGTCGACAGGCCGATTAGGGCCAGAATGATGCTGATAATCCAGAAGCGGACGATTATTTTAGGTTCCGGCCAGCCCTTGAGTTCAAAATGGTGGTGTATCGGAGCCATCCGAAAAACCCTTCTTCCCCAGAAACGAAAAGAGACAACCTGAACGATCACCGAGAGAGCCTCCATGACGAATATTCCGCCAACAATGACCAGAACGAACTCCTGCTTGGTGATGACGGCGACCGTACCGAGAGCACCACCAAGGGAAAGGCTGCCGACATCGCCCATGAAGACCTGTGCAGGATAGGTGTTAAACCAGAGAAAACCGAGCCCGGCTCCAACGATAGACCCGCAAACGACAGCCAGTTCACCCGCACCCTGTACACTGGTAATCTGAAGATAATCCGAAAGTTTCGCATTACCGGCCAGGTAAGCCAGGAGCAGGAAGGTTCCTGCGGCGATAATCATCGGACCGATCGCCAATCCGTCCAGTCCATCGGTCAGATTTACAGCGTTACTTGCTCCGACCATGACCAGCATGGCAAACGGGATGTACAGCAGTCCCAACTCCGGGTTGACCGTCTTGAAGAATGGCAGGCTCAAAGCAGTGCTGATCTCACTGCTGTAGAGCATCACGGCCGCCACCAGTGCGATCAGCAGCTGCCAAAACATTTTGCTCCGGGCAGAAATACCATCACTGCTTTGCTGCCTGACCTTGAGAAAGTCATCGCTGAACCCGATGACGCCATAGCCGGTTGTGACCAGCAGAGTAACCCAGACGTACAGGTTGGTCAGGTCGGCCCACATCAGGGTTGGCAGCACGATAGCCAGGAGAATCAACGCCCCCCCCATGGTCGGGGTCCCTTCTTTACGAAAGTGTGACTCTGGTCCGACCTTGCGGATAGTCTGGCCGATCTGCAAGTCGGAAAGTGTCTTTATTAACCATGGGCCGAGAATGAACGAGATGACCAAGGCCGTGATTGTGGCGTAGATGGTTCTGAAGGTGATATATCGGAAAACATACAGGGCCGCATATTCAGTGTGCAGAGGATAGAGTAAATGATAAAGCATCGACTAGCCTCCCTGCCCATTGGACTGAAGGGTGTTTTCTGGTCTCAGCAGCGCGGCTGATAACTTGTCAAGCTGTACGCCACGCGAACCTTTTACCAGAATGCAATCACCTGGGCGCTGGAACTTCAATATATGCTCAATTGCTTCATCGCATGAGGCTGTTTCAACCATCTGCGCTATCGACATCCCGGCCTCTGCGGCTCCAGCGCAGATATCTGCTGCGAACCCTCCAACGGCCACTATCTGATCCGAATTTCTCGCCGCCAGCGCTCCGATATCTCGGTGCATTTTTTTTGCATCGTCGCCAAGTTCCAGCATATCACCCAGAACGGCAATTTTTCGGCCTTCGCCCTCCTGTAACCATAAAATTTTCAGAGCTGCAGCTGCCGACATTGGATTTGCATTATAACTATCATCAAGCAGCAAGCCTCCCCCCGGCATAGGGGAAAGATTCATTCGCCCGGGGATCGGCCTGAAAGCCTCAAGACCTGAAATTATTTTTTCTGCCGGGATTTTCAGAACCTGAGCTGCGGTTGCAGCGGCCAGTGCATTCAATACATTGTGCTGGCCCGGTGCCTGCAGCTTAACGGGATAGCGCCCTGTTCCTGTTAACAACGTAAAACTGACGGAACCGGCCCCAGCATGAATATCGGTCGCCCTGACCTCGGCGTGCCCTTGCAGCCCATAGCCTACCTTCTTGACTCCATTGGCGACCGGCAAACGTGCCACTCGCTCGTCCTCCAGATTAATGACTGCGACTCCCTCATGCAAACCTGCGAACAACTCACCTTTGGCTCGGGCAACGCCAGCCAACCCCTGCAGCGTTTCAAGATGAGCAGGACCAACGTTTGTGATAATCCCGATGTCAGGGGCGGCAATTTCAGTCAACCGTTCAATTTCACCCAGAGCGCTGGTTCCCATTTCGATGACCGCCCAACGGTGCTCAGGCTTTAACTGCAACAGTGTCAACGGGAGACCGATCAGGTTGTTGAAGTTTCCTGCGGTTTTTAATCCCGGCCCTTGTTGTTCCAGAATTGACGCCAACATCTCCTTGGTAGTCGTCTTGCCTGCCGACCCGGTGATAGCTACCACCGGACCACGTAAATTCAAGCGACTTGCCGCCGCCAGATCGCCCAGTGCTCGAAGAGTATCAGTGACCCGAATGACAGGTACCGGCAAACCGGCAACAACTTCTTCGCTTAAACATGCAGCCGCTCCGTTACGAACCGCCTGAATCAGGTAGTCATGTCCATCAAATCGCGCACCGCGCAGAGGGACAAAAAGTTCTCCTGCCTTGAGATTCCGGCTATCGGTTGATATTCCACTTAAATGACGATCAGGTGTTCCGCTCGGCAGGTCGCCAGCGGTAATGCGTGCAACCATTTCCAGGCTGAACATCATTTGGACACCTCACTCGTGATAGGTGATTGTTTCGCAGTCAGCGCCAGCAGCAACTCTTCACGATCATCAAAATGCATTTTTTCATGTCCGATAATCTGATAATCTTCGTGTCCCTTTCCCGCTACCAACAGCAGATCACCACTCTGAGCATACCGCACAGCAAACCTGATCGCCGCACGCCGATCAGGAATCACTACAAACCTCTTGCCATCGCAGTCATTGGCAGTTTCTGATGTACACTCTAAAGCACCAGTTTCCAGAGCGCCCCGCCGCATCTGTTCAAGAATCGCCAAGGGATCTTCGGTGCGAGGGTTGTCTGAAGTCAGAATCGTAAGGTCGGAGTACTTGACTGCCACCCCCGCCATAACCGGACGCTTGGCAGGGTCCCGGTCGCCACCGCATCCAACCAGAGTAATCTGCTTTCTTGCATCAAGTGAGCTAAGCGTTTTTAATACCTGTTCCAACGCATCACCAGTGTGGGCATAATCGACCAGTGTCAACACACCAAGGTCATTAGCGACACGCTCGACCCGACCAGGCACCTGCGGAGCATTCTTGATCCCGGCAGAAATCTGTTCTGCGGGAACGCCTAAACTCGCTGCCGCCGCCACAGCCGCCAGCAGATTGCTCACATTGAAACTCCCGATCAGGGCAGAGTCAATTTCAACGTCGCCCTCAGGTGTATTAAATATGCCCTTGATCCCAGCTCGCTCCAGAGAGACCTGCTTCACTGAAACATCAGCATCCTCGAAACCGAAGCTCAGGGCTATCGGCAACTCATCCAACAAACGACGGCCAAACTCATCGTCACGGTTTACAACTGCACGGCCTTCTCCAAGAAGCTCACTGAACAATCTTCTTTTACTGGCAAAATAGGTCTCCAGATCGCCATGATAATCAAGATGCTCAGGAGTCAGATTGGTAAAAATCGCAACGTTGAAATCGATTCCGTCGGTTCTGTGCTGTTCGAGTGCATGTGAAGAAACTTCAAGAACAATAGAGTTGGCCCCTTGCGATTTGAACTCCGCCATCAACCGCATCAACTCGATCGACTCGGGGGTTGTATGGCTTGAACAGATCTGATTCTCTCCAAACCGGTAATCAATGGTTCCAAATACTGCGGGGTGGTATCCTCCCTGCCTGAGAATTGATTCCAGCAGATAGGTAATCGTTGTTTTACCGTTTGTGCCGGTGATGCCGATGGTTGGAATCCCTGCGCTCGGATGCTCGTAGTAGCAGCGGGCAGCAAGGGCCATTGAACGACGTGCGTTCTTCACCAACAGCAGTGTACGGTCAGCAGTCAGTTGCTCGGGTCGATTCTCGGCAACAATGGCAACCGCGCCATTGTTAATTGCTTCGGAAACATAGTGCAGACCATCCACCTTAGTTCCCGGCAAAGCGAAATAGAGTGCACCATCCTTCACCTGACGCGAATCACAGCAGAGAGAAGAGATCGTCTGTCCTGTCGGGCCAACCACCTCGTCAATCTCCATAGTCTTCATCAGCTCTGTCAGTTGCATCACCCTGCCTGTCGACAAATCAAAATGCATGGCTCAAGCGCCAAACTTGACCCACGCCTCACTATTGTATCGGACCCTTCGCCCTGGTTGCGGTGATTGCTCGACAACGCGTCCACTACCAGAAAGCCTAAGATTCAAACCACTCCGCTCCATCTGCTCTAAGACCTGCCGGTAACTCATCCCTCTGAAATCAGGCATCTGCAGACCATCCCCAGCGAGTTCCGAGGGGACTGTTGCTACACTCGCAATCTCCTCGGGTCCGGCTATTGGCAAGGAAGTCGCCTTTACGACTTCGCTCGGTGGAATATTCAGATAGCGCAACGCCTGCTCTGCAACTCGCGAAAAAACAGGAGCAGCGACAACGCCACCGTAAGTTTTCCCCTGAGGCTCATCAAGGGTGACCAGAATGACCATGGCGGGACGCTCAGCGGGAACAAACCCGACAAATGAGGCGACCCGCTTATCGACGGAATAACCTCCGGTCACCGGATCAACCTTTTGCGCGGTACCCGTTTTCCCGCCGACCTGATAACCTGATACGGCGGCCCGGGTTCCTGTCCCGCCTGGTTCAACAACTCCAATCATCATATCCCGGACCTGCCGAGCAGTCTTTTCGGAGATCACCCGTTTCCGTGCGTTAGGCTCCAGGAACAATTGCTCTGTGCCTCTGCTATCCACAATCCGTTCTACAAGATAAGGCTGCATCATCAGTCCGCCATTGGCAATGGCTGCTGTGGCGGTTGCCAGTTGAAGCGGGGTAACCGTGACACCCTGACCAAAGGAAATTGCCGCCAGGTCAATCTCAAACCAACGTGACGGTGGATGTACAGTTCCTTCAACCTCACCAGGGACATCAATACCGGTCTGTTGTCCGAAGCCAAAATCGCGTAAATAAGAATAATAACGTTCACGCTCAAGCTTTTTCCCAAGTTTGGCAAAGCCTATATTGGAACTGAACTTCAGCATTTCAGACATTGTCAAGGTTTTGTAAGCCTTGTGGTCCCGAATAGTCTTTCCACCAACCCGATAGCTCCCTTTTTCGCAGTAGAGCCGGCTATTGGGAGTAAAAAGCCCTTCTTCAAGAACGCTCGCCATTAAAAATGGCTTAAAGGTCGATCCGGGCTCAAAACTGTCACAAATGGTACGATTCCGCCAGTCGCTCGGCGTGTATTTTTGAACTGCGTTGGGATTATAGTCCGGCTGCGATGCCATGGCTAAAACCTTGCCGCTTGCTGGTTCGAGAATCACAACTGTACCCCCAACCGAGCCAGTCTGCCCGACGGCCCCTGCAAGCTCCTTTTCTGCAATATATTGCAGAGTCCGGTCAAGGGTCAGATAAAGATCCTGCCCGGGAAATCCCCCACGGACAAGTTGTTCGGCAGTCGCAAGACCCCGTCCGCGAGCATCACGCTGAGAGACCAGCAAGCCCCCCTCTCCCTGAAGCAGGGCATCATACTCAAGCTCTACACCCTCCAATCCTTTGGGGTCAACGCCCGTGAAACCTATCACCTGCCCTGCAATGCCTGCCAGGGGATAGTAACGCTTATGCTCCGGGACAAAGTGAAGTCCGGTAACTTTCAGTTGACGAATCTCCTCTGTTTTTTCAGGTGTCAACCGACGCTCAAGCCAGACAAAACCTCGTCCGGATTTCAATTTTTTACGAATCTCTTTCTCAGAAAGATCGAGTACGCCTGCCAGTTTTTTTGCCGCATCATCAGGGTCAGCAACCTGCCCGGGATCAGCATACAGAGATGAAACAGCCAAACTCAGAGCCAGGGCGTCACCATTGCGATCATAAATCGTGCCCCTCTGTGGAGACAACTTGATGATTTTCTGATGCTGTTGTACCGCCCGCTCCTGGAGATCCGGTCCAAGGACGATCTGCAGGTAATATGCGCGCACAACAATCAGCAGAAACGCCAAAATGAACAACGCACCAAACAACCGGATGCGGATTTGAATTCCGCGCTCCGAAGGCGCCATGCTAATTCACTCTGATCACTTGGCCAGGAGCGGGAAGCTGTAGACCCAGCTCTTCTCTTGCAAGGGTTTCAATTCGAGAATCGCTGGCCAGGTGCGCCGCCTCCAGTCGCAAACGCTTGATCTCCTCCTGGCCCGACCGAATCTGGCTTTGCATGCTGGAGATTTCATATTCAAAATTAATTGCCTGTATTCTTGACCAGACGAACAACAGGGATAATAAGGAGACCAGGGCGATGACAACGAAAAGAGGTGTAAGGCGGGGACGGTCCAGAGAGAACCCATTAATTTTTACAACTGTCCTTGACATGGTTTCGGACATGTTAACCTCCTCTTGCTTCTATTCCAGACTACTGAAACCAGATCAGGATGATCAGTGGTCAGCAGCGACAAATCGCCCGCAGGATTGCACTACGAGAACGAGCATTGACTTCAATTTCTGCATCGGCCGCGCGAACACCTTTGCGGGTCAGTATCTTAACTTTCGGTTGATGTCCACATTGGCAAATCGGCAATTTGGGTGGACAAATACAACCGGTAGACTGTTCTTTGAATTTTTGCTTTACAATCCGATCTTCCAGAGAGTGGAAACTTATAACCACTAAACGTCCCCCCGGCTTCAACAATTCAATCGCTCGGGAAACCCCTGTTTCGACCTGCTCCAGCTCCTGGTTGACCTGAATTCTCAGCGCCTGGAAAACCCTGGTCGCCGGGTGGATTCGACTTGGGCGACGCCCTCCTGGGACAGCACTTCGAACCAATTCTGCCAGTTCCCCCGTTCGGGTCAGTGGTTTTATCTGTCGTTGTTCAACAATGCGCCTGGTAATCCTTCTTGCATAGCGCTCTTCACCGTACTGAAAGAAAATCCTGGTTAACTCATCTGCCTCCCGGAGGTTGACAACCTCTGCCGCGGTCTCACCAACAGTCGGATTCATTCTCATATCGAGCGGTGCATCGTAGCGGAAAGAGAATCCTCGCTCTGGAGTGTCCAGTTGATGCGATGAAACTCCCAGATCAAGCAACATCCCATCTAGTGCTTCAACCCCCAGCTCTGATAAAACATCCGCAGCCTGATCAAAGTTACAATGATGCAAACTGACCTGTTCAGCAAAGTCAGCCAGAACGTCACTTGCCTTCTGGAGTGCTGCTGGGTCGCGATCAAGACCGATCAATCTTATACCGGGCGCTGATTGCAGAACCAGTCTTGCGTGTCCCCCGCCACCTAGAGTTCCATCCAGGTAGATACCGCCAGCCCTGGGCTTCAGCCACTCCAGAACCTCTGCCGGCATGACCGATAGATGCTGAAATGGAGCATCTTCCATATTCTAGAAGCCCAGGTCTGCTTGCGCTTGAGCGTTCTCTTTCAACAGCGCCTCAGAATCCTGATGAGCCTTCGTGTAGGCCTGCTGACTCCATATCTCAAACTTCCCGGACATTCCAACAACCACAGCATCCTTCTGCAGGTCGGCATAATCTCTAAGGGATTGGGGAATCTGGATTCTGCCTTGTTTATTAAACAAACACTCCTGTGCCGGGGAAATCCTGGCCCGCCAGCTTGCCTCTTTGAGGGGGCCGGCAGGTAGCGCTTCGACCTTTGCATAGATCTCGTGCCACCGACTCGGAGGATAAGCAACCAGGCCACCATCGAAGGTCGTGACAAAAACACTTTCACTCTGGTACGATTCACGCAGTTTCTCCCTAAAGGCAGCCGGAACACTAATGCGGCCCTTAAGATCAATACTGACATTGTGCTTACCAGAAAAATTCATCATTGACACCATTTGACACTATTTGACACTACGATGTGAAAAATATACCTACGGTCTTATTGACTGTCAAGGAGTTTTCCTTATCTTTCAAATGTTTGTCATATCTGGGAAATACTGCGCTAGAGGGAATTACCATGTGGAACGGCAGGAGTGAGCCCTGCTTTTTTTCGACAGAGACAGATTTTCAAATCATCACCCCGTGAAAACCTGTGTCTTGCACGAAGAAAATTCGAGTCAAAAAAAAAGCAGCCCATTCGGGCTGCCATATCGATGCAGATGTCTTCTTTTTATCATTGATCATTCGGTCGTTCCGGCAGAGTCATAATAACCTCCTCGATCCTTCGCCCGTCCATCCGGCGGACACTAAAAAGAACACCTTCCGTGTCACATCGATCCCCCTCTGATGGAATCCGTCCCATCTGCTGCAACAGATAGCCTGCTAAAGTCGTGACATGTTCTTCTGGCAGATTCAGCTCAAAGCGGCGATTAACCGTTCTTAGAGAAACCGCTCCATCCGCCAGATAGGTTCGATCCGCCAGTTGGCGAAAGTCGACTTCTTCGATGTCGTATTCATCATGAATCTCACCAACGATCTCTTCAACAACATCCTCCAGTGTGACAATACCCTCAACCCCGCCATACTCGTCCACGACCATCGCCAAGTGCTCTCTTTTCTTTCGAAAGGTCTGCAGCAGAACCCCAACCCGCGTGGATTCAGGAGCAAAAAACGGGCTGCGGCAGTTATCGGTCAAGGAGAATTCTACAGGGCGATCAGCATAGGCCAAAACATCTTTCGAATGTATAATCCCGACAACATTATCCAAGCTTTCATCATAGACGGGAAAACGGGAATGACCACTATTTCGCACACTCTCCAAAACCGTTTGAAAGTCTGCATCGGAAGCGATGCCGACCACCTCCGTTCGCGGCAGCATCACATCACGCACCCTGGTTTCCGACAGGTCGAAAATACTATGTAGCATCCGTCTCTGCTTGGCAGTCACAACACCACTCTCTTCCCCCACCTGGATGATCGATTTGATTTCATCCTCGGATAGTGGTAACTGCTCCACTTTCCGCCCCGACAGCAGACCTGTCATTAGACCTGAAATCAAGGTAACAACTCGTACGACAGGCGTTAACAGCCAGAGGACCCCCAGAATCGGTTGCAGCACGAGAAAAGATGTTTTTTCGGGGTTTTGAGCGGCGTAGGTTTTGGGACAAAGCTCGGAAAATATAAGCAAAACCGGAGTCAGAATCAGGATGGTCAGGAGCTCTCCTTCTTCCCCGAAAGACCCCACCAACAGACCAGTCGCAACAACTGTCGCGGCAATATTGACCAGGTTATTCCCTACCAGGATAGCTCCCAGCAAGCGGTCAGGAGATTCCAGAAGTGCTGCCAACCGATCAGCACCCGGATACTGTTTCTGCTGCAGATACTTCACGCGCATCCGGTCAAGAGCCAGCAATGCTGTCTCCGATCCGGAAAAGAAACCTGACAGCGCCAGCAGCAAAACCAGCCCCAGCAGGCGTATAATCGTTTCCTCTGTCATACAGACTCCGAGTATTGTTCACAAAATGCGGAAGAAAAAATCTTTCGTCGCGATATTATACCAAGCAAATCAAAAGGGGAAGAGCAACAGCGTTGCGACACGACCCTCACACATGATATAAGCCAGAAACCAAAAAAGAAGGGGCATTCTCATGCAAATGACGATTCCTGAAACTCTGGAACAGGCCAAGCTGGAACATGCGCGCCTGTCTACAGAACTACATCATCACAGCTATTGCTATCACGCCCTCGACAACCCTGAAATCAGTGATGCAGAATATGATCAGCTTCTTAAGCGATTACTTAACCTTGAAAAATCTTACCCTGAATTAATTACGGTCGACTCCCCTTCGCAGCGAGTTGGCGCAGCCCCCCTCAAGAAATTTTCCCAGGCACAACACGCCAAGCCTATGCTGTCCCTGGAAAATGCTTTCAGTGATATGGATCTGTCTGATTTCGATGCGAGAATCAGGCGCTTTCTTTCCACCAACGATGAAATCGAATATCTTTGCGAAATGAAACTCGACGGCGTCGCTGTTGCGTTGACATACGAGAATGGTTATCTGGTACGAGGGACGACTCCTGGCGATGGCACCACAGGAGAAGACATTACAGAGAACATCAGAACCATAGGTTCCATCCCGCTAAAACTGACAGAAGACGCACCATCACAATTGGAAGTACGTGGCGAAATCTACATGGAACTGGACGACTTTCGCAAAATGAACCAGAAGCGAAGGGAGGAAGGGGAGGTTACCTTTGCCAATCCCCGCAACGCAACAGCGGGGAGTCTGCGTCAACTCGACCCACGGATAACTGCAGCGAGGCCTTTAACGATCAACTGCTATGGTGTCGGCTCGCTAAGCGACAGCAAGCCTGAAAGCCATTTTGACATCCTGAAATCCCTGAGATGCTGGGGCCTCAAAGTTAACCTTGATACTTTACGAGTTACCCACAATATTGAAGGTGTAATCACTTGCTATCGCGAAATGCTCGCTCTGAGAGAGAACCTACCTTTCGAAATTGACGGGATGGTGGTCAAAGTAAACAGTTTATCACTGCAACAGGAATTAGGCGAAAAAAGCCGCACCCCTCGATGGGCTATTGCCCGCAAGTTTCCTGCACGACAAGAGCAGACCATTCTGGAAGACATTAAGCTCCAAGTGGGACGAACCGGAGCAATCACACCCGTCGCCCAACTGAAGCCCGTCAATGTCAGCGGGGTTACTGTATCAAGAGCAAGTTTGCACAACTGGGACGAAATAGAACGTCTTGGCATCCAGATAGGTGACACTGTCATTGTTGAACGGGCTGGTGACGTGATCCCTGACATCGTACGTGTGATGACGGAACACAGGACCGGGAGCGAAACTCCGATTATCGAACCGTCCACCTGTCCGGCTTGCGGTTCTAGAGTCAGTCGTGCAGAAGGCGAGGTTGTCCCCCGTTGCCAGGGATTAAGCTGCCCTGCTCAACTTAAAGAATCGTTGAAGCATTTCGTTTCTAAGGGGGCCATGGACATTGAGGGGATGGGTGACCGTATTATCGACCAACTCATTCGACTCGACTTAATTTCAAACATTGCAGACATCTATAATCTGCAGGAAGAGGATTTTTTCCGTTTCGAAAGGATGGGTAAGACCCTTGCCAATAAACTTCTCGCAGCAATCAGCAAGAGCAGACAACAGCCCCTGGAGAGGTTTGTCTTCGGCTTGGGCATCAGGCACGTCGGCATTCATGTTGCTAAAATCCTCAGTCGTCAATTCGGTTCTCTCGAAAAGATTCAATCGGCAACGGTTGAGGAACTTCAGAATATTCATGAAATAGGACCACAGGTCGCTAAAAGCATAAAAGCTTTTTTTGAGGACCCTCAAAATATTGATACACTGAACCAGTTGAAGCACCTTGGCCTGGATCTATCGACCGCAAACCAGCAACGTGGACATGGATTACAAGGAAAGACTTTTGTTTTCACAGGGGCATTGGAGCGATTCACTCGCGCGGAGGGACAGTCTCTGGTCGAGCAACAAGGCGGTCGAGCGAGCGGAGCTGTAAGCAAAAAAACTGATTATCTGGTTGCCGGATCGAATGCCGGGAGTAAACTTACAAAAGCAGTGAAGCTCGGTATAGAGATCCTCGATGAAGAAGAGTTTCTGGAACTGTTAGATGAACTCAAGGAGTAAGCATTGTCTCACACTCGTGCCACACTCATCATAAAAGGCAGGGTTCAGGGCGTTTTCTACAGGCAATCCACCAAGGAAGCGGCCCAATCCCATAAAGTCTCGGGTTGGGTGAGGAATTTACCTAACGGTGATGTCAAAGCCGTCCTGGAGGGCCATGAAAAGGATGTGAAGAACGTCATTGCCTGGTGTTGGGGTGGGCCTCCGGCAGCAAAGGTCGAAAACATTATTGTTGATTGGAGCGCATCCACTCTTGATTTCAGTGAGTTTTCAATCCGTTGAAAACACCAACAACCCTTTTCATGGCAAAGGGTTGCTGGGAAAAATAATGTTATTGGCTAGAGATAAAAGGTCCCCAGCATATTATTGCTGTCATCACCGTAGGTTCCCTGATCCCCGGTTAAGATTGAGAAGTCAACCTCGGCCCAAGTTCCTCCAGCACCTTCAATACGATAAACACCCTGACAAGGCTCACCATAGATATCGACCATGATCGGCTGAAGAGTACTCAAATCGATATACCCTACTGTCGATTCATAGATACGGCCTGAAATGCTCACTTGCTGCTCCATACCCACGTCGACAACCGAGACAGTGTAATCCTCCAGCTTGGCCTTCAGGCTGGTCCCAACTTGCTGCATGATCATGTTGATCTGCATGATCTGGGCTGACTGGACATTGTCAAACCAACTCAAAGCAGTTCCGTCGAGCACAATTGAATCATTGTCGGCAACAAAATCATAAGTCAAATGTTTAAATGTCACAGAGTAAGTGGCAAATTCAGGGTTTCCAATATCTGCAATGCCAGACGCATTTAGCAACATGGTGCCATCCATGACGACCCCACCACCTGAATTACAGCTTGCCATTGACAAGGTAGCATTGAGCGCGCCAGTGAATTCGTCGAAGGTACCTGAAATCGTCATGTTACCAGAAATTTCGCACGGCTCGGTAAATGCCGGAATTGCCATCGCGGCGAAGGTAGCGTTATCACTCAACTGATTTACAGTAATCCTTTCGGGAAGGGCACCGATCATATCAACAAGTTGAGGAAGTACCGAGGTCGCTTCACCATCACTTGAGACAACCTGAAGTGCAGAAATGGGTAACGGGTCTGACAACTCCGAACCATAATAAGCCAATGCCGCCAGATCTGCGGCATTTTCCTCAGTTACTGTTGCCTGTGCTGTGATCCCATCATAACTCACTGTGGCAGAACCGCCACCGCCACCACCGCACGCACTCAGAAGTACAACAGTAGCAGCCAACATCAATAATCGATTCATTCCATTCTCCGAATTTATAGTTATTAATTAATATCCGCAAATAATTAACAGATAATCATTTTCAATGCAACAAAAAAGGGCTCCACCTCTTTCGAGATGGAGCCCTTTCAGTTTAATTTCGGCGGCGACCTACTTTCCCACACAGTCTCCCGTGCAGTATCATTGGCGCTGTAGGACTTAACTTCTGTGTTCGGGATGAGAACAGGTGTGACCCCTACGCTATAGCCACCGAAAAGCGTATAACTGGTTTCATT
>DATFMC010000071.1:0-23762 GCA_035267105.1 Geopsychrobacteraceae bacterium | reverse complement strand
CCTGGTGATAAATGCGGATCTACACCGCCAATGGCGCCGAAAAAGATAAAACCTTCATCGTCGACGTACTGCACCATGAATCCGATTTCGTCGCAGTGTCCGGCCAGCATAACCTTCGGCCCGCCACGGCCATCCAGACGGGCAATCAGGTTACCCATGACATCACCTTTAATGTCAGTGGCGATCGATTCTAACTGCTTGCGGATCACGCGCTGGGCTGGTTGTTCATAGCCGGAAGGGCTTGGAGTTTCGACCAGCTCTTTAAGAAACCTGAAATCTTTGCTATTCATCTTTTCCCCTTTAAAAATTGAACGGGGACAGAATCAGATTCTGTCCCCGTTAGTTTACAGGTCGACTGGTCGGTTCAACCAGCAGCGCGTGCGACAAGCGCGGCGGAATTCTGCCGCGCCTGAACAACCTCATCATTGCTCATCCCTGCTCCTTGAGCAACCTTGCAGGCCATCTCCAGGGACATGAGATCCCCCGGGGCATGAGCATCATTGTTGATGACCAGCTTCGCCCCATACTTACGCGCTAATTGCGCCACATGGCCGTTGGTCAAACAATGTCCTTTGCGGGTCGTGATCTCAAGGTGAACTCCATTTTTTGCTGCCAGCTGCACATCGACATCGCTGATCAACCCAGGGTGGGAAAGGATATCGACCTTTGCTTCGATCGCTGCGCGATTGGTACCACCGACGACCGGTTCGACGATCGTTTCGCCATGCACAACAACGATCTGCGCTCCAAGCTGGCGAGCTTTTTTGACACAATCATCAATCATGCGTGGTGGCACATGCGTCAGCTCAACACCACTGAGGACCTGAAGGTTGTTGGCCTGCCCAAGCTCACCGATAACACCGACCATATTTGAGAGCAGCATTTCGAGGTTACTCTGATCCGCGTGGTCGGTGATTGCCAGAGCCCGATAGCCTGCGACAGCAGCGCGACGGATCAACTCGGCTGGAATAACTTCACCATCACTGAAGACGGTATGGGTATGCAGATCAATCATCGGATCTCCTCTTTAGGTTGAAAATTTATGCGACCAATTCACCCAGGTTAGAATTACGAAAGACTCTGGTGATACGCACCTTGACCAATTGGCCTACCAGATCCGGTGTGCCAGCAAAATTAACGATCCGGTTCCAGGTGGAGCGGCCAAACATCTGTCCGGCCCCCTGCTTACTCTCCCCTTCGACCAGAACTTCCAGTTCGCTTCCGAGGTCACTCATCCATATATCATCGCTGGTTTTCTGCTGTAATTCAAGCAAGCGGTCAAAGCGCTGTTGTTTTATAGCGGCAGTCAGGTCATCCTGCAAATCCGCAGCAGCCGTTCCGGTCCGCCTGGAATAGAGAAAAGTAAAAGCATCGGCGTAACCGACCCGGTGCACCAGGTCGAGAGTCTCGGCAAAGTCTTCTTCCGTTTCTCCGGGGAAGCCGACGATCACGTCGGTGGTCACCCTGATATCAGGGCAGGCCTTTTTTAAACGGGCCACCTTCTGCAAATATTCGTCCCGATGGTAACCACGGTTCATCGCGTCGAGTATCCGGTCCGAGCCACATTGGACTGGCAGGTGGATGTGATGGCAGAGTTTTTTCAGCATTCCGAAACAATCGATCAGTTCGTCTGACATATCCTTGGGGTGCGAAGTGGCAAAACGAAGACGCTCCAGTCCGTCGACTTTATCAATCTGGTGGAGCAGTTCGGCGAAGGAGATTTCATCTTCCTTAAGACCGTAGGAGTTGACATTCTGTCCGAGAAGGGTGATTTCACGGACACCCTGCGTCACCAGGTTACGGATTTCATCCAGCAACTCCGCACTGGGGCGACTGATTTCGCGGCCACGCACGTAAGGAACGATACAGTAAGAGCAAAAGTTATCGCACCCCTGCATCACAGTCACAAAGCGGGTGACACTGTCAGCGACCGTACGTTGTGGGAACAGGTTGAGACGGGTCTCCCGATCGAGAAAATCGGTGGCATTGCCACGCCCGGCTTTCTGCTCTGCCTGCTGCACCAACTCGGGCAGACGGTGGATATTATGCGTTCCGAAAACCAGGTCGAGATAAGGGATTTTTTCCAGCATCCGCTCCCCTTCCTGTTGTGCAACGCAACCACCGACACCGATAATCAGTTCAGGTCGAGCATCTTTGATCGGCTTGAACCGCCCCAGGTGACCATAGACCCGACGCTCGGCTTTGTCTCGCACTGAGCAGGTATTAAGCAGAACCAAATCGGCCATTTCAGGTTGGTCAACCTGGACATAGCCAATCTGGCCCAGCAGATCGACAATCCTCTCGGAATCGACCACGTTCATCTGGCAACCGAAGGTTTCCAGGAATATTTTTTTTTGCATCAGTTTTAGAGCCTCGTTTCTAAAAAATTCCGCGCATCTTAACCGCCGCAGGAAAACAAATCAAACGGTTTCCTCAGCAGTTGGCAACGGCCTGAGCACCCTGTTATGACATTCGAGAAGATCGAGAAAGATCTGCGGTTGTTCGAGGCAGTGAAGAAAGACGGCGTGTTTTCCCGTCTGAAGTTCTATCCGGATGCTGGCCAACTGTTGACCATATCTCTTTTGTTGCCACGCCGCGATCTCAGTGCGGGAGATTGCCCGTACCTGATTTCGTAAGACTCCGGACTGGATCAGAAGTTTTTGATCGGTCAGGCAGTAGTAAAGATGTTCCCATTCGATCCGGGCCAACAAGACCTGACCCGGCCCCAGCATAAATGAAACAACGACCAGCGGCAGGGGGATCAAAGTCAGTGCTGGCGAAAACCCGTCTTTCATCAGTTGCAAACCGAGCATCAGCCAGAAACTGCTGGCCAGAAACAGTACCAGCCCAAAAACTGCCGGTTTCCAGTTCCGAAAAGTATAGCACCGCGGGGCCGGACGGCCCTGCCAGAGGATCCGCTCGTTCTTTTGGAGATATTGCTGCCAGTCCATCACTCCCCTGTCAACTGTTCCAGGCGGGATCCAGCAAGCCGACCAAGTTTTCCGTCCGGGGCAAGGCTGGTGACAATCAGGTACAGATCGCGGGCCTTGATTTTCTGCTCGATTTTCAACTGGGCATCGGCCAACAGAAAGACGGCCTCGACGGATGGCGACAATTGCAGACTTTTTTCCAGGTGTTCTATGGCCTGGACATATTCCCCTTTTTGCAGGTAGAGATAACCGAGCCCGAGTCGGGACTGAGCATAATTTTTCTGCAGGTTCACTGCTTTGGTCAGATACCTGAACGCCGGTATTGGGTCTTCCCTGCGCAGGTAGGCCAACCCTAACCCGGCGAGGATCAGAGCTTCGTCAGGAGCAACCTGCAACGCCTGATGGTAGGAGTCAATCGCCTTGCCAACCTGCCCCTGACGTTCTAATTGAAGGCTTTGGTCGAATAAAGCATAGCCTTTTTCGACCTGACGCAACCCTTCGACAGCCTCAGCGTATTCGAGATAACCGGAGCGACCGCCAACCTGACTGTAGCGAGATGCGCCGAAGTCACGTGCGGCTTGTCGTCGTTCCGGAGATAATGGGTGCCTCAGCCCTGCATGGTCCGATTCTCCTGTGTCGGTTTTCGAATCAAAACGATCAAACAGAATCATCTGAACCTCTACTTCCGCTGCCGGAAGATATCCTGCTGAGACCAGCAGATCAATAGCGATGCGGTCCGCCTCTTTTTCCTGCTCATCGTTGAACTTTTGTTCGACCAAACCTGATTCGCCCTGCGGAAGGCTGGCGGCCAGCTTAACATAATCGCTCTCGGGAGACAGCGCATTGCGAAGCTCAACAGACGGGCCAGGTAATGCCATGAGGTTTGTCCATTGCATGTGATGTCGCATCGTCAAATGCCCGATTTCATGACTCAGAACTGCGGCAAGCTGCGCCTCTGTCTGCAGAGCGAGCAGCAACCCGCGTGAAACGGCAACATAACCGGCCGGGGTTGAATATGTTGTCGGGACCGAGTCGTTCACAACCTGAAAGCTGTACTCTGACTCAGGGACGAACTGTCCTGAAATCAACTGCTGCCCGACATGATTGACGTAGGCATTCAATTCCTGATCCGGGTAAATTCCACCATTGCGCTGAATGATCTGCTGATAAACCTGCTGCCAGACCGACATCTCCTCCCCGGCAGTCAATTGCGGTGCTCTGACTTTCTTTTGCGACACTGGTGCAGCACAGCCGGCAGATATCAGCAGAACAGCAATCAGACCAATCTGCAAACCTGCCATCAGCCTCTCACGACACATCTCTCACTCCTCCAGAGTTCGGATCATTCATGATAAATAGACGTCAGTAAAAAAATCGCTGGTGTAAAAAAGTAACCTGGCCTTTTTCAAGCTCCACTTGCTTTTTGATCGACTTACCGCCAACAGCGATTTCAACCTGGTGCTCTCCGGCATGCAACGGAACCATAACCATGTCAATCCGACTCGGCAACAATCGCCAGGAGCGCAGATCAGCGTTTGCGGTCAGGATTGAAACAATCCGAAATGCGATTCCAGCCGCAGCACCATATTGATCTTCGGTTTTACGTGCCAGGGATTCTTTCGTGACTGCGCGAGCCGTCTCTTTCAAAAGAATTCGACCCTTTTTATCTTCCAGACTACGTCGGGCGATGGCGTCCAGGTTCCCCACCGATTCGACTACACCGATTTTGTCTGCATTAACCCGAACATCGGCCTGGTGACTCAGTTTGGTCTCCTGATCCAGAACCGGAATCGACACCTTGATCCATTGACCTCGACTGGTCGGTACCGGCAACGCAGCTTCACGCTTAGGGGGAATGTGGCCCCGATCGACCAACAGAACCAGCAGAGCATCCTGCTGCTGTTGCCAGTTCAAGTCAGCCGGGGCTTGACCGAGATATCTGGCGTGTTCGTCACGATAGCCGAGCTGGTCCGACAGATAGAGCAAGCGCTTCCAGAGCAGACGCGGTGTCGCCACCTTGTAGAGTTCCTGTTGATTTTCATAGGCGTTGAGGCTGCGACGATAGGCAACCTGGGCATTGCCGGGATCACCGTAGGCTTCATAGAGCAGACCGGTTAGCAGCCGTAGGAAGGCATCTTCACGATAACTGTTTTTGCCATCATAGAGGTCGAAATACCAGTTCAGCTTCTCGTCGACACGACGGGCCTCTACCGCTGCTGCCTCAAAGTCACCCAGGGCAAGAAAGTTGAGGGCTTTATAATAGTTGAGATAGGCCGATTCGTAATCTTCACCACGATAGGGGACAGTGCTGTCGTTTACAACGAAACTGAGTGCTTCGCCACTGAGGCTCCGGGTCACCAGTTCTTCCGTCAGGTCATCCGCCGCCTGCAGTGTCCGGTTACTTTCCTTGTACTCTCCAGCCAAGTTGAGCAACAGCCCACGCTCCATCAGGTAGAGCAGCCGGTCTTTTGAACTGGAAGCCAGTTTCGACTCATCCAACGCCTGTACTGCCTGCATGTACTGACCACCAAGAGCCAGGCGATCAACCTGTTCCAGCGTTTTGCGGTAACCGATACAGCCATTCAGTATCAGCGTGAACAGCACCAGCGTTAATCCAAATCGGAATGCGCGGTGATGGTGAAAAAAAACCATGTAAAATCCGTCTGAGCCTAATAACCGAACTTGGAACGCTCAACGAACTTCTTGATCTTCTTGTTACCGATCCAGACCTTACGGTTATCGGCCATATCGATCAGTTCCAAATCGACTTGATAAAAAACCACCTGTCTTTTCTTTTCACGATCAATGATCGAGTTGATAGAGCCAATCAGCATGAAATCAGCACCTGCCTCCTGCCTGGGCGCATTGGCAGAGTCTGCCGTTGCGTTTATTGCCTGGTCTTCGCGCTCGCTTCGAATCCCCTGTCGTTCACCAGCAGAAGCAACAAAACGGACCTTACCCGAGTTCAGCAACGACCTTTCCAGATCCTTGATAAAGGTCTCGGTGGAGATGTGTTCTGCGGAACGGTTAGCGATATTGCCGACGATAACGTCAGGAACCTTGCCCGTCTTCATGTTGTACTGGTTGAGCCAGGGCCGCTCCAGACAATCCTTGATCATCTCTTCCGCAACCAGGCGACTGTCCGTATCATTCCAACGACCAGACAGATCTTTTCCCTCCTCAACATCCATACGGGTCACTTTGGTCCCACATCCCGCAAAGAGAGTAACCAGACAAAGAATTAACAAAAACTGCCAGTTCATTTTTTTTAACATCAAAATCCTCCAATGATAAATAGCGTTTGATGAAGTGGGTTATCACCCTATCATATATCATAAAAGTTGCGATGCCCATGATCAACACCTATCATTAAAGAAAGGTCGGCATCTGAACAGTCTGTCTATTCTGGTTATCCGGCGAACAGGAGATCTAATGATGGCACCCCTCTCTGCCTCTGAAACAGCAACCCTGCTGCGTATTGCCCGACAATCGATCATTGCTCAGGTGACCAGCGGTTACCATGGTTGCGCCCCCCAAACAGGTGAGGCTCTCAATGAGTGTTGCGGGTGTTTTGTAACCATCACCCGAAACGGGCAGCTTAGAGGCTGCATAGGGAATTTCAGCACAGACCGGCCCCTCTATCTCGAAGTCGCTGAGATGGCGGCTTCTGCAGCGACCAAAGATCCCCGTTTTCATCCCATGGAGAAAAATGAACTGGATAAATTTTCAGTGGAGATTTCTGTCCTCTCCCCATTGCAAAAAGTAACCGGCATCGAAGAAATTCATGTCGGAACGCACGGCATTTACCTGGAAAAAGACTTTCAACGTGGAGTTCTGTTACCGCAGGTTGCGACAGAACACCGATGGGACACTGACACATTCCTGCAGCAGACATGTCGCAAGGCAGGCCTGCCTGGCAATGCCTGGCAGGCGATCGAAACAGACATCTATATTTTCAGCGCAACGATCCTGAAAGAGTCGGATTAAGCCTGAGCAATCTCAATCGAGGGGATCGAAAGAAGCCTGATCGGCATAGCAAAGAGGACAGACCCAAGCAGACGGCAACTCTTCAAATGGAACCCCGGGGGCAACCTCATTCAACGGATCGCCCTTCTCCGGGTCATAGATATAGCCACAACAGGTACAGATATAACGCACGAAACCCTCCTGATCAGATTGCAAAATATTTTGCCTGGGGATGATGGACAACAATTGCCGAGGTGCTCATTTCCGGAACCATTTCAAGATTTTCTGTCAAGCTGACACCGATCTCTTCCGGTTTCAATAATTCAAACAGATCACGATGAGCATCCAGATCCGGGCAAGCGGGATAACCAAACCCATAACGAGAACCTCGATACTCCTGAGTCACATAATCGATATTCTCTTCGTGCGCCGGTTCGGCGAACCCCATTTCCTCACGCATCCACTGGTGCCAGTATTCAGCCAAGGCATCAGTCAACTCAACACCAATTCCGTGCATCATCAGATAGTCGTGGTAGCTGTCATTCTGAAACAATTCGGCTGTAATTTCGGCGAGCCTCTCTCCGATAGTCACCACGAAAAATCCGACCAGATCTTCTCCCGGGTCCTGACCCTTGAAATAATCAGCGATACACAGATTAGGCGCAACACTCTGTCGGGGAAAATCAAAGGTGAAGGTACGGGCTTCATCGCTGACAATCAGATTGTCGCCCTCGCTACGACAGGGGAAGTAGCCGTAAACCACCTGAGGTTGCAACAGATCCTCATCAATCAGTTGTTGCTTCAATCGGGCGTAAAGCGGCTCGACCGTGTTGGCAATCAGTTGCTCATAGTCCTCTTTGCCCAGCTTGCCCCGGCGATACCCCCATCGACCGCGAAACAGGGCTTGAAGGTTGAGATATGAGAATAACTTATCCACATCGACATCCCTGACGGTTTTTCGACCAAGAAACGGAACCTGCGGAACGTCATGGTTCGTGAGAATCTCTTCTTTAGGTCCGGGTTTGTTCTTGACCTGGGGATTCTTATGGAAAGTGGTGCTGACAAGTTGCCCGGCCTCAAAATCCCGAATCGCCTTCAATCCCGCAAAAGCATCGGCACAATATACCACTGGTGCCTGATAGCCAGGAACGCAGGATTCCGCAACAAACTTCGGGGTGAGGGCCGCCCCGCCCAGAAGGATCGGCATGCTCAGCCCTGCCGCCTGATACTGCGGCATTGACTGTTGCATGACAATGGCCGATTTGACCAGCAGACCACTGAGACCGATCACATCGACATTCAGCTCACGAGCCCTGGCGATAATCGTTTCAGAAGGAACCTTGATGCCGATATTGTGAACCTTGTAGCCGTTATTACTGAGGATAATATCGACCAGGTTTTTTCCGATATCATGGACATCACCCTGAACCGTCGCCAGAAGAATGGACGTCTGCTGACTGGCGTCGGTCTCTTTTTCGAGATAATCCTCCAGAAAATTGACACTCCGCTTCATCACCTCTGCCGACTGAAGAACAAATGGCAGCAATAACTCGCCGCGGCCGAACAGTTCGCCGACCTCGCGCATGGCAGGCACCAGCAGTCGATTGATGATTTCCAGTCCCGAATGACGCTGCAAGAGGATGCAGAGCAGATCATCCAGCCCTTCCTTATCCCCGCCAATCAGTTTCTGTCGTATCTCCTCTTCGGTGGAGACAGCGCCGTTTTTCTGTTCCTGCTCTGCTGAAAGATCCTGATCGGAAAAATGCTCAATCAGGCTCATCAACGGGGAATGCTCTTCGTTGCGACCACGATCATAGATCAAATCCAGACAAAAGCGGCGGTCCTCTTCAGAGATCTGCGCCAGGGGCACAACTTTGGCAGCATCAACGATAGCCGCATCAAGACCGGCTTCAACAGCCTCATGCAGAAAAACGGAGTTAATCAGTTTGCGCACCGCAGGGTGCAGACCGAAGGAGATATTGCTCACCCCAAGCACAGTAGAAACGTTGGGCCACTGCTGCTTGATTTTACGGATGCCGTTCAGAGTCTGAACCCCGGCATCAAACAGGGTCGTATCGCCTGAACCGATAGTAAAAGTTAAAGGATCAAAGAGCAGATCCTGCGGACTCAGTCCGTGTTGATCAATGGCAAGATGATAGATTTTTGCTGCGACCTTAAACTTTTCATCCGCCGTCATCGCCATACCGGTTTCATCTATCGTCAAAGCCACCACGGCAGCACCATAACGACGAGCCAGCCGACAGACCCGATCAAGGTTTACTCCACCATCCTCCAGATTGATTGAATTGATGATGCAGCGCCCCGGATAAAGTTTCAGGCTCGCTTCGATACAATCAGGATCGGTCGAATCGATCATCAACCCGGCCTTCAGGGAAGCGGAAAACTTCTGTACCAGTTCCGGCAGGTCAGATTTTTCATCCCGTCCGGCATACGCGGCACACAGGTCGATCACTTGAGCACCCTGCGATTCCTGTTCAAGCCCGATCTGCAGACACCCGTCTAAATCATCCGCCAGCAAGAATTCTCGAAACTTTCTCGAACCATTCGGGTTGGCCCGTTCGCCGATGATCAATGGCGGGATTTCCTGCTTCAGTTCGATCGCCTGATACAGACTGGAAAGGTCACCCTTCATCTATCTTACCTCCCGCTGTTTTGGTATAACACCGTCCAGGGCCATCACCAGCGCCTGGATATGTGCCGGCGAACTCCCGCAACATCCACCGACCACACTGACGCCCTGTTCTTCAACAAATCGCTTCATAAGTTCCGCAAACTCTTCGGCCTGAAGGGGATAACGGGTCTGACCATCGACAATCTCAGGTAAGCCCTGATTCGGTACGCATGAAATTCGTTGCGGCCAGTTTTTGCTTAGATAACGGATATGAGATTCCATATCGGTCGGTCCGGTCGCACAGTTCAGACCAAGGGAAAAGATCGGGAACGGCTCCAGCGTTGCAACCACGGCGGCGATATCGCTCCCGACGAGCATCGTCCCCTGCTGTTCAATCGTGACCGAAACCATGACCGGCACTTCACGCCCGGCTTCTTCCATCAGATCAAAACAGGCCACCAAAGCCGTCTTGACCTGCAACAGATCCTGGCAGGTTTCGATGATCAAGACATCTACCCCCGCACACAACAAAGCACTCATCTGCTCGCAGAGTGATTCATAGAGTTCGTCGACAGAGACATGTCCCAGGCTCGGGAGCTTGGTTGTCGGGCCCACAGAACCAGCGACGTAACAGTTACTGCGGCTACCAATAGCGGTTCGCGCGTGGGCAACGGCGGCGACATTAATCTGCTCGACCTGATCCTCCAGTCCATACTCCGCAAGCACCAGGCTCGACGCGCCAAAAGTATTGGTTTCCAGCACCATTGCACCGGCCTGCAGAAAATTGTCATGTAAACGAACAATCGTCTCGGGAGACGTCAGGTTGAGATATTCATTGCACCCCTCTTTCCCTTTCCAGAGAGATTCCGAAAGCTCCATGCTCTGCAGGGTGGTTCCGCAGGCACCATCAAAAATCAAAATTGGTTCATCAGCAAAAGACATGAACTTCTCCGTGTGAAGAAAGGGCTCGACATGGTATCAAACCGGCATTGTTGTTTCTGCAGATGAGAGATTTTCAGAATTTAATCTTTCAGATCAGAAAACAACCACTCCAGTATTATATCAATGAAAAACTTGATATCTTATCTTATAGAAACGTTCACTCACCGCTGGCTCGCTGCGCTTGACAGGGACCGCAGAGAACCAGGAGAAAATCTTGCTACCTGAAGATCACTCTAACACTTGAAACGGGTTACTGTCTTCTCAGCACTCTTCGCGGTGAAAGCGCTTGATCTGCAGAACTCTATTCAGCACATCAATAAAAGCACCCAACAACGGCACCGGTCATACAGGTCGCCATCACCCCGGCAAGGATTGATTTCATTCCGAGAGAGACAATCTCATCCCTGCGCTCCGGCACCATGCTTCCCATCCCTCCGAGCATAATACCCAGGCTGCCGAAATTGGCAAAGCCGCACATGGCATAGGTCATAATCAGACGACTACGAGGAGAAAGGGATTCCGGTGAAAGTGCAGCCAGTTCCAGGTAGGCAACAAATTCATTGAGGACTGTTTTGGTTCCCAACAGGCTGCCTGCTACCAGAGATTCATTCCAGGGGATACCAATCAACCAGACCAGGGGCGCAGCCAGATAGCCGAACAAGCGTTGCAAGGATACCTGGTCCCCCCCGATTTCAGGAAGGAAACCGAGAAATTGATTGCACAGTGCCACCAATGCGACCAATACAATCAGCATGGCGATGATATTCAGTAGCAGTTTCATTCCATCCATCGTCCCTCGGGCAATCGCATCCATGCTGCTGGTCGCTTCATTCAACTGAATCATTCCGGCAGCTGTCGGCTCACCGATCTGCGGCACCATCAGATGAGCAATGGCAATCGCTGCAGGGGCACTCATCAAAGAGGCGGTCAAGATATGGCCCAGGGCATCAGGAATAGTCTGTTGCAGGAGGCTGGCGTATAAAACCAGCACCGTACCAGCAATGGTACTCATCCCGCAGACCATCAGGGTAAACAGTTCGCTGCGCGACATCCGCTGCAGATAGGGTCGCACACAGAGTGGCGCCTCAACCATGCCGACGAAGATATTCGCGGCCGCAGCGACGCCGACGGCCCCGCCAACTCTCATACTGTTGGTCAGCAGTATGGAGAAAAACTTCACCACGACTGGCAAGACCCGCCAGTAAAAGAGCAAAGAAGAGAGCGCACTGATGACCAATATCAATGGCAACGCTCTGCTGGCCAGAACAAATGAAGCTCCAGGTGCAGTCTCCGCGTAAGGGAGAGGTCCTCCTCCCAGAAAACCGAATACCACACTGGTCCCGGCCGCGGTCGCCTGCTCCAAAGCCAGGGCCAGATTATTCAAAAGCAGAAAAAATGATTTTAAAAGAGGGACTTTCAAAAGCAGCAGGCCCAGGAAAAACTGCAGGAAGAGTCCGACAATAACGGGCCGCCAGGAGATTGTTCGACGATTTTCACTCATAAGCCAGCTGAGCAGCACAAGGGCCACAATTCCCAACAAACCACGCAATTCCATAAATGTCATCCTTAAAGCTACAAGAAAGGGTTGAAAAGTGTTAATTATAAAGACCTTTAATTTCAACATTGTGAAGGCTTCTTTTATACAGAGTCGTGATAGAACATGTCCAGAGTTATGGACTCCTGGTGTTTTGTGGCAGACCACAGCGACATCTGGTGAAAGTGCATCAAAGTCAACCCACTTAGGGTCAGATTCAGCTGACAAATGATCAATCTTTTATTATTATTTGCTTAACCTTCAGAATATAGCGGGAGTCAACATGGCAAAAAAACTAGGAGAGATTCTTTTAGAGCGCGAGCTGATAACAACTGAGCAGTTGGAAGAAGCAACTGAAATTCAGTGCCTTTACGGGGGAAAGCTCGGAACCGGTCTGATTGAACTCGGAGCGATAGATGAGGATACGCTGGGCCTCGTTCTAAGCAAATCATTTCATCTGCCCTATTTCAAACCAGTGCTATTGATGGAAATCCCTCCTGATATTCTTGCGCTTGTTCCGAGACAACTAGCGCTGAAGCATATGGTTCTCCCCTGCAAACTGCAGGGAAAACGCTTGTTTCTCGCCATGTCCGATCCGAATGACCTGAGTGCTATTGACGACCTCTCCTTTCATCTTGGCTACAGTATCGCACCCGTGGTTGTTCCTGAATTACGCTTGGCTCTGGCTCTGAACAAATATCACAAAAGAAAACTGTCTCCACGGTTCATCAACCTTGGCAAGCAGCTCATGAGCGGAGCTGCCCAGGCAAGGACTGACGCCGAGGCACGTAAGACTGAAGGGGATGAGCCGATTTCTGGTCTACAGGAATTTAGAGAGAACGTTCTCGAAAAAGACGCGGTTCAAAACATTGAAGACCTTGATGAGGTTCTGGATGTCGAAGACATTCTGGAAGTTGAGGAAGAAGAGACCGCAGAGAACGAATTCTGGCCGACCTTGGGAGATGAGAATAATAGCGCCGAGTCACCGTCAGACTCGGAGTATCACGAATTAACCACACTCGGTGAGACAAGTGCCCCTGTGCCTGAAGAGGGTGCCGCGCCTGAATCTGAACCGGAATCAGAGCAGGAGACCGGCCCACGTGCCGTGCAAAGTTTCTGCGAGCAGTTGATCAAAGCTGACGACCGTGATGACATTGCAACCTGCCTGATCGCATATCTGGCTCAAGAGTTCAGTGCTGGTGGTATCCTGATGGTCAAGGGAGATCAGGTCATGGGCTGGCAAGCCACAATCGGCGCGCAGCGAGTTCAGGACTTTGACCGATTCCACGTCTCTCTTGACCAACCCTCGGTACTGCTGACTGTTGCTCAGAGTAAAACCTATTATCTCGGACCCATCCCTGAAACGGTTCAGAATATCATGCTGCTGGACAATTTTGGATCGGACTTGCCGGAAACGGTTCTACTGGTCCCCCTGCTGCTCAGGGGAAGACTGGTCAGCATTCTCTATGTGCAGGATGACATTGCTGCCATCTCGGACAAGTTGGCTGAGCTGCAGCGACTGGTCGATAAGTCTTCCATGGCATTTGAAATGCTGGTTCTGAAGAATAAAATTCTTATGAGTTGAAACAAGCATGGCGAACGGCGAGCGTAAATTGCTGAACCCGGAACAGGTTGCAAATCTGAAGCAAGCACTGACAGCGAATCAGGAGGAGTTATTTCAGCTCCTCCTGTCGACCGACCTGGAGATGGTCGGCGTCCTGCTTAAAAATCCACACCTGACTGAAGATCATATCCTTACCCTCCTTAAGCGCCGCGATCTGTCCGACACCCTGCTAAAAAGAATTTACCAACGCTACTCGAAGAATCTCAGCCATCGCCTGATTCTGGCGCTGGTCAAAAATCCCAACACTCCCGGCGCAATTATGCGCAACCTGTTGCCTCATCTGCGGCTGTTTGAACTGGTCGACCTCTGCTTTTTGCCTGGAATTACCCCGGACCAGAAAATGGCTGCGGAAAGAGGTATTCTGCTGCGCTTACCGGTCACCCCCTTGGGCAGTAAAATGACACTCGCTCGCAGAGCTACAGCTGCTGTCGTTGGTGAACTTCTTAAAGAGGGGCATTCGACACTGGTGGAAATCTGCCTCAACAGCCCGCGCATTACCGAAGCTTCTGTCTTTCAGTTTATCAATAGTCCAAAAGCCAACGCGGCCACCTTGTCATTGATTGCTCGTAACAGTCGCTGGAAAAGCCGGCCAAACCTGCAACTTGCCATATTAAAAAATCGAAAGACACCGCCAGTATGGTTTACCCTCTGGGTTCCACGACTCGCCGTTCACACAGCCAATCAACTTCTGGCCAACCGGCGACTCACTGCGACACAAAAAAGAGCTATTCAAGACGCAATGTCGCGACGTAAAAAATTCTGATTCCCGCAAGAAGACGGTTTTAATTTACTCACTATCCGTATTCAGCTATCATCAAGATTCGATTGTCACTATTGTTTTCAGTATGTTAGGCATTTGAATACAAGTTTCATTGCCGACCCTAAGGAGGATCCATTGACTGCTGCATCAGATGACAACCTGCATGATAAAGTATTAGCAGAACTGGACCAGACCCAAAAACAGGTAAATCAGCTGACCCAGGAACTTAAAGAAGTAAAAGCCAAGCTGCACCAACTTGTCTATCGAGATGGCCTGAGCGGTCTCTACAATCACCGCTACTTTCATGAGATGATCAACAAAGAACTGGAGCGCTCCATTCGTTACGCCGCTCCCTTTTCTCTGATCATTTTTGATATCGATATATTGGAGGAACTGAACAAAACTTGCAGCCCTGAAAATGGCGAGTTAATTCTAATGAATGTTGCCAGAATCGTTGAAAGCGAAGTTCGCCCTACCGATATCGCAGCCCGTTATAGTGGAGAGAATTTTGCGCTCATCCTGCCGGAAACCAACCTTAATGGAGTCAGGACCTTTGCCAGGCGTCTATGCCAGAGCGTTCATGAGATGGCAACCATTATTGACGGGAAAGAAGTAAAAACCACCATTAGCATCGGTGGAGCAACCTTTGTTCCGGGCGCCACCAAGGCCACCAAAGACGATCTCCTTCAAGCCGTGGAAAAAGCTCTATCCGACGCCAGGAAGAACGGACCCAATCAGATTGAGGTTGTTCAGTTGACCTAGCAGCGATAATGAAGAGAGCCTGTTCCAATACCAGAAAGAGCCCCTGAGTCGATGACTTTGGGGCTCTTCAGCTTGTGAACAGACAAAAAAAATCGCCGCCCTGGTGAGGACTATACAGACTAGAAAGAAGACCCTGGCCGGGTCAGAAACTCCTCCTCTTCCGGAGTTGAGGGACGATTGAGAATCTCATTGCGATGGGGAAAACGTCCAAAACGAACTATAATATCCCTGTGACGTACGGCGTAATCCAAAAAACCGGCAAATACCTTGCGCTGACTTTCCGGGACATCATCCACCAGCTTGGAGAACAGGGCAACAGAGCGGTCCTGCATCTCCAAGTCCTCTGAATGTTCAAGCGGGAGATAAAAAAAGACGCGCTCTATCGGTCGTAAAGACTGGTCCTCTCCTTTCGTCAGACCCTCCAGCGCAAGGTGAAGTGCAATGGGATCGCTGGCGAAGCATTCCGGCTGGCCACGATATATATTTCGGGTGAACTGATCGAGCAGGAGAATGACCGCCAACCGGGTCTGGGGCGAATCAATCTGAGCGTTTAAAGCTCCGGAAGCTGCCTCTGCGACCAGGGAGCCGAATTGCTGTTCAATCTGCCGATCCGTTTCACTCTCTTTGCCAAACCACAAAGATTCTTTGTCGGCAGAGACTGCGGCATCATTTTCGGCAGAACCAAACCAGAAATGGAGAACCTGATGTAAGTGTTCCATCTTCCTGATTCCTCACTTGAAGTGCTGCCAGGATCGAACGGCCGCCCCTTTAATCATCGGGCGCACAAAGGGCGGAGCTCCCTTCATCTCAACCTGCTCCAAACGGGTTTCAAAACCAATCTGAGCCAATAATTGACCTGTCGGTCTGGTCAAGTGGCAATTGCAGGCGCACCATCTCCAGATCGGTTCCAGACCCTTCTGTAAGCGTAGCAAGCCAGCATTGTCATCGGCTCGTACATGTTCAAGCAAAATAAGTGAACCACCCGGTTTCAGCAGTCGTTTAAGCTCCTTTAACGTGGCATTAACATCTGAGACGGAACAAAGCACCAGCGTTGAAACAATATGATCAAAACTGGCGTCAGGATGATTGACCTGCTCCGCCCGGCACTGAGTGACAGTCACCTGTTTAAGGGGCAGTTTATTGACACGTGCCTGCAACTGTCCTCGCATATACGGATCAGGCTCACTCAAAACCAGGCGCTTCAGTTGCTGGGGGTAATACTGGAGATTCGCTCCTGTCCCTGTCCCAATTTCCAGTACATCTCCTCGTAATGGGGCCAATAATTCAGACCGCCACTCTCCCAGGCAGCATCTTTCGACACTACGCATTGCACGATCATAAAAAGTGGCGATTAGAAACGCGCGCAAATTTATCATGGAAGTAATAGCTATCTTCGGCGATCAACCGAGGACAAAGTCCTCACCGGCCTGCATCAAACGCTCAAGCGCCTCAGCGCTCCCGGCTTCACCATACAGCCTGACCACCGGTTCGGTCCCGGATTTGCGGAACAGCATCCAGGAACCATCGTCAAACAGAAATTTGTTACCATCGATACGGATAATTTCGGCGATCTTGCGTTCGCCGATTTGCTCAGGAGGATTTTGCAATTTTTGTGGCAGAGTCTCTTCCAGGCCGGAGGAAAGTTTCAGATTGACGCGACGGGTATGAAATTCACCTACCCGTTGATAGAGATCAGCCAACAGTTCAGTCAGTTTTCGACCGTCAACAGCCACCATCTCAGCAACCAACAGGCAGGCCAGAATGCCATCTTTCTCCGGCACATGTCCCCGAATCGTCAATCCAGCGCTCTCCTCACCACCGATCAGAATTCGATTTTCACTGATATATTCTCCAATGTATTTAAACCCGACCGGTGTCTCAAGAACCTTGACTCCGTGGTACGACGCGACGGCATCGATCAGGTGCGATGTGGCCACGCTGCGGGCAGCATCACCTTTCATCCCCTTGTGCCGAATCATATAATCGAACAACAGGGCCAGAATGTAATTGGGCTCTATATAGGTTCCATCACTATCAACAATACCGAAACGATCAGCGTCACCATCTGTTGCCAGACCGAGACCGATCTGCGGGTCTGACTGAACCAGCTTGATAAAGTCAGGGATATGTTCGGCGGCAGGCTCCGGTGGTTCTCCTCCGAAATATGGATCGACATGGTCGTTGATCTTAATAGTATTGACACCGGCCTCCTCCAGAAGCAGATCGAGATAACCACGCCCCGAACCATAGAGAGGATTAACAGCAATTTTCATCCCGGAACTTGCGATCGCTTCGAAGTCGACCAGCTTTTTAATTGTCTCAAAATAAGCGGGACGTGGGTCGATCACATCATAAAGCCCTGTCTTCGCAGCCTGATCGAGGAATATTTCCTTGTAGCAGATTTCGCCCATCATGGCGTTGGCCCGTTTTTCAATATCGCCCGTGGTTTCAGGGAGCGCCGGGCCACCCCAGGCTGGAGAAAACTTGATTCCGTTATAATCATAGGGATTATGGCTGGCTGTAAAATTGATCGCCCCTGATGCCTTACGCCGCAATAGTTCATGCGCAATAACCGGGGTGGGCGTGTCACGCTCGCAGAGGTATGATTTGATCTGAGCTCCGGCCAGGATACGAACCGTCTCACGGGCAAAATCACGCCCCATAAAGCGGGCATCATAACCAATCACCAATCCACCTTCGGCAAGCTCTTCAGCCTTCAAGTGATCGGCTATCGCCTGAGTAACAACCCGGACATTCTCCAGCGTGAAATCATCCCCTAAAATGCCTCTCCACCCCGATGTTCCGAACTTGATTCTGTTCATTTCAATCCCCGTAAATGTTTATAAAGTTGATAATTTCACAATGCCGTGAAATCCGAAATAACCCCCAAACGCAAGCAGGAACAGTGCGCATCCGCCAATCAGGCATCGATAAGGTTGATCAGCCAGAAGATTACGGCCTCGGCTGACGGCAAAGGAGATTAAAGCATACCACGCCAGATCAGCAAGTATATGAAAACAGTAGAAAGTGATCCCGCCGGGCCATCCCCGATCACTCGTCACGGTCAAATAACCGATACCAACGGTAGCCCACCAGAGGATAAAATAGGGATTAGCCAGACTGACCAGACCGCCCGCGACGACAGGAGACAGGCCCCTGGGTTGACTCTGCTGCTGAAGATTCAACGACAAGGCAGGTAAACTTCTTAACATCCCCGCCCCCATCCAGAGCAGCATAACGCCTCCGGCCAAAGCAATGCCTCCGAACACCTCGGAGCGTTGAACCAGATCGGCCAGGCCAACCAACAGCAGAACAACCAGGACAGCTTCGACCAATGCGTGCCCCAAAACCAATTGCGGCCCGGCGCGCATACCACGTCGCGCAGATTCGCTGATCGTCAGAGTCAGCAGAGGGCCTGGCATCATTGCTCCCGATAGCCCGAGCATAAACGACGTCGCAGCAATTACTGGCAGGGTCATGAACTGTTACCGCTCTTTAACTCTGGAGCCTTATAATTCACAATCCCAATGACATAAGGACAATCAGCAGGTAAAAATCCTGCAGCGACAACTTCAGGGGACAATGGCAGACAATCGGGCCTCTTTACATGCCTGTCCTCATATACGGTACAAAGCCGCGTGTCGGTATCGAATCGATCACATGGCGTGCAGGTGTAAATAATTTCACCGCAGTCATCCAATTTTTCATAACAGCACCGTCCGCAACGCTGACAGATTGCTTCCCATTCATCATGACTCAATTTTGTCAGTTTTTTCAGATGATTATCTTTCATACTCTTCAGACTATCCAATCCAGCTCAAACGGTCAATCTCAACCTATTTCATCAAGATCATTTTTTTGTCGTCGGATCACCAATTAACCATTGACTCAAAAACTGTTATTCGCTATTAGTACGTGTTCTAAAACACGAGACAAGCACACGCAAGGAGGATTACTAAGATGCAGTGCCAAACCGTACTTCCCGGTACCGAGTGTACCTTCTGGAAAAAAGCTGGCTGCGCCGCCGAAACCGGTAGCTGTCAAACTGTTGTTGAAGATTGCCAAGGTTGCGAGCGTATCGCCAAAGGTACCATCGGCGATGTCTGCACCGCCTACCCTAGCCCAACGGCCAAATGGGCTAACGGTCTCTGTAACTTCGCAACCCACCGTAAAGTAGACATCAAAATAAACGACGTTCGCGTTAACCCACTGAAAGCAGCCAAACGAGCTTCCGGCCGGTGACTTAAAACGAACGCCACAATGCAAACCTAAACAGGCAGACGATATGATCGTCTGCCTGTTTAGGTTTGCGGCTAAATCAAACAGGGAATCAGTAAAAATCAATTCCCTGCTTGCAAGACTGTATGGTACCCGGAGCGAGAATCGAACCCGCACAGGATTACTCCCGAGGGATTTTAAGTCCTAGAGCCGCCCTTTCCTGCCCCAAAAAAAACCAACGATCACAACAATTGACAATTTATTTTCGTAAATGATTTCAAAAACTTAAATAGAATTAAGTTTTGGTTCATTCTGTTGTAGCTATTTGCCATCAGCAGTCATTTGATGTCATAATTTGAACCCATTTGACACAAATTTCAATCTCCTACCGCTCAACTTTTGTGCCCTCGATCACCCCATAGAAACGCAAAATCAATACGGCTTCCAGATCAGCAGTCCATGCTTCATCACAACATTCTACACTACACAAGTTCTGGAGCATTTTATTTACGAGTAGATTATTAAATCTATGTGATCTTCCATCACCAAAATGTGGCGGGAATCGAATCTTCGACCTAAAAACGTCTCTAAAAAATCTTCAGCACATTAACTTTTACTTTTTAGCCACTTAGGCATCAAACTGACAATTAAGCACAGAGAGTAGAACTCATCTAAAGTTATAAGAAATCAAATACAGAGTGAAAGTTACGTGAAAGTTTTCATGGTCGCGTCTTCGACTACATAGCAATCCCTCGACACTGAAAAAAGCTAAATCCATTACCCTTCCCCATTCCACCGGCGCACCGAAGAAGAGATTCGGGAATAAATTTTTGATTTTATTTTTCAAGCACTTAGAATTTCACAATTCAAATAAGTTGCGCATTAGTATGTCACCATCTGCAACCTATACGCCCCCAAATGTCACTATCTGCTATTTCTACTCATATCGCGTCTTCGTCGGATCAATAAAATACATGAGTCAAAACGAGACAAGGGCCATCCATTATTGCGCATGATTGAATTTGCCGTACTCAAGGAAATGAATAGCCTGTTCGATCACATTATCATCCTTCATGATGAAAGGGTGACTAACTGGAAATTCTATATGATCTGTCATCCCCTCCAGTTTAGTCCTTTCAATCGAGACCTTGCCATCATCGGTATCCGGGATCATCATCGACAAGATCAGATTGATACTTCGTGTCCCAGCAATGACACCTAAATCGAAATTAGCCCGTCCCAGGAGATTGGGCACACTTGACTCATAGGTGCCGAGTTGCATCCCAGCATCTCCGTTAATAAAATAAAAACCGGGGAAGTTCCCTAGGTTGTCGACCACTTCACTTCCCTTGTTGGGTGGCCCCAGCATGACGACCCTTCCCAATTTGGGGATTTCATTTTCACTGAGATATTGTCTAACCAAAATGCCGCCGAGAGAATGTGTAACAAAGTTGACCTCGTCACCTTCTGAACATTGACCAAGATTTGAACCGATAGCGGTTTCAGCTAAAAACTCGATCGGATGCTTGGTGGAGGGATAATCGACATTAATTACATCATACCCTTCCGCCTCGAGATGTCTTTCCAATTTATTCATCGATGAAGCTGAACGGGCCAATCCATGAAGCAGAATCACACAGTCCGCCTGACTCATAGAAGGGAGCAGCAACAAAATACTCAGAATAAAGAGCAAAAACGTTTTCTTGAAAACAATTGGCCGCAGCATAAGCTCCTATATTATTTGGAGATTGTTTTCTCAAGCCGAGTATAATCGACTTTAGCGTTGTGCCTGCTATCTAAAGGAATTTTATCGACCACCTCAACCCTGTTAACTTTTTCGATAATAGTCTTACAAAACTTTGTAATAACTTTATCTTTCGCTGGGCTGTCTTCCAGTTCGACACATAGGACAACTTCCGAACCAGACCTACATAACGCAGCTCGTACAACCATTGGGTTCTGCATCGCCGCTGTTTCAATGGCGAAAGGGTATAGGATTCTGTCTGGCAAAGGTATTACAGCATTGCAACGCCCGAGAAGCCAAAGGCGGCCCTTTTTATCAAGCGTCCCGCTATCACCAGTCCGATGCCAGATTTGACCATCGACCCTGAACTTAGTTTCATCATCTCCACGGCCTTGATAGTAACCATTGAGTACATGCGGACCACTGACAACTATTTCACCGGCCTCCCCGGGCGCAAGACAGCTATCATTAAAACCACTCTCGCTCAATTCAGAAAGTGGCGTTCCCCAGGAGTTTCGCATGATTCTCAAGTCAAGCTCCGGTTCGACCGGGCCGGTTAACAATCCTGCACCCGATGCCATTTTTTCAAAATCGTCCTCGTCAATCTCATCAAGGGGGATGTGGGCGATCGGTTCTGCCTCGGTAGAACCGTATACTGCAGTGACTTCAGCATTCCTGCATGAAAGACCCGCCTTTTTCAACAGAGCTGGAAATACCGGCCCACCACCAGTAAACACTTTTCTCAGGGAATCGAGACGCGGATCCGGCTGATCACAGGCTGAGAGCAACTTCTCCAAAAAAGCGGGGGAAGCAACCAGACGCTCCGGTCTTTCCTTTTGAATCTGGGCAACAACCGGTTCCGGATCAATATGCCCAGGGGCTATCAAATTGACATCTGGTATCAGTGTCGTCATCCCAGAAGCCAGATTCGCCAAACCGAAAATCGGCATGGTCTCAAGCACAGTTTCTCCGGCGACGAAAGTGATGCTTTTGGACAATGCTTCAAGTTGATTGATCAAAAAACCGTGTGTCCTTATGGCGGCCTTGGGCAAACCGGTGCTACCACTAGTGAAAGTAATCAGAGCAGCGTCATCCCCATGAACATCAGCGTTTTCAACGGTACTCGCAACCACAAATGGAAGGGAGCTAGTAAAGGGCAATCGAATACCCGTCGAGAAAAATTGCGGCACCTTACGCAATTGCTTGGAAGTTATTCTCAATAGATGAGCCTTTGGGGTTGCCACGACTGCATCGGGAGATAGGATCTTACAACAACGGTCAATATGTTTTCGGCCTGCAGATGGATCGAGAAACATTGCCGCGCAACCAATCCTAAACAACGCCAGAAGACATACATACAATTCCAGAGACATAGGTTGGAAAACCATGACCCTGTCGCCTTTTTTAAGGCCAGCGCTTCGAAATCCGGCTGCCAATTGCCGCGACAAATCCTGCATTCGGCCAAATCCCGTTTTCCTGCTTTGACCTCCTACAAAATCGGAAATTGCAGTTGCGTCGGATCTTGAGTCGACCTGCTCATCAAATAACTGGGCAATATTCACTTTTTAAAGCTTCCTCGAATAGAGCGAATATCGGCGGATAATTTCTATATTGTCGCCACCGAAATTCTGGGCTTTGTTGTCTTCATGCTGCAGGGCATGAATCACTGTCGAATAACCATTTGCAAGGCTCGCTCGGTAAAGTTCGGCAATCAGCACACCACCGAGGCCAGCAAATTGCCTCGACCCATCTATTGCAAGGGTTTTTCCGACGATGGCATCAGTCTTTCCAGTTCGCTGCATCTCCAGTAAATCCGGCACAGCAAATATAAAACCGACGAGCTTGTCATTGTGCTCAGCGACATAAGAAAATCGCGGATCGAGATGCGGGATCACTTTCTGGTACATCAGCATGAACTCATCTTTTCCAATCGAACTGTAGAGATAATTCCTGCTGAAACTCCCCAGTGAAAGGGAATATATCTGCTCCAGTTCATGCTCAATCTGCTCCAAATTGATACTTCGAATACTGACGCCTGCCGCGTCCAGTCGTTCTCTTGCACGTTCCAGCCTTGGCAGAGATTCCTGCAAGTGCCGGTTGATTGCCGATGTGTAATTCGCCAGCACGTCAAAACCGGAATTTATAAACCATTTCGACCAAGCTATCGGGGTATCTGGTTCCATGAAAAAAAGCGGACGCGCGCCCCGGTCGCTGATCAGACGATAGGATCGCCACGTGTTACCATCCATTGGACCGATGGCGAATGTACATCCTTTTTCTGCCAAGACCCGGCACGACTCTTCGAGCATAAACGAGCAGGACTGCTGGCTGCTGGCTGCAAAATGACCGATGTAGCCAACCGTTTCACCTTTATATCCCGGGGTACCCTCCCACCACAGGGACACTCGACCCTCCAACTGTACACCATCAGATGAAACTGATAGAGCATGCATATCTGGAGTATGAAGTTTCAGTATCCCTTGATCCACCTTATTGATCGATTGGCCATCTGGAGCCGCGCCCAGGTTCTCCAGTTTGTCAATAATTTGCCAGTTCATAGAGATACCTCCTGCAACAAAAACAGTAATCCCGCTAACGAAATCAGACCGACGGTTAACGACTGTGAAATCCAGCGCTGGTATGCGGTAAA